>JAIRLH010000129.1 GCA_031259485.1 Elusimicrobiota bacterium | reverse complement strand
CAACCATACTTTTGCCGCACCGTTGCGCCACTTTGCTTGTCATACCCTGTCTCCTCATTACTGGTTAGGTATTCGGTCAGATATATTAATAATAATTATAATATACAATAATTTATACTTTGTCAAGACAGAAAAGTATATTATCGGCAGGACAAAAAATTTGGCGGCCTTGGGAATTATAATAAAGTAATGCATACAGTATTGTAAAATCTGAGAATTTTTAGTATAAAAAATGGAAGTTTATTTTTAAATCTAAGAGGATATTCAAATGAAATCAAATAAAAAGGGTTTTACTCTAATTGAATTATTGGTCGTGGTGTTAATTATAGGCATTCTCGCCGCTATTGCCCTGCCGCAATACCATCTTGCTGTGGCCAAAAGCAGACTGTCAGCCGTTATCCCGACTGTAAAGGCGATGAAAAACGCGGCGGAAAGATACTATTTGATTTATGGGCAATATATTGGAAACAGAGGTATGTTTATGGATATGGATTTCCCCGGATGCACGGAAACATCTGATAAGTTGCTCTGCGGGAATACAGCCTATGACGTTCATACGGCAAGCGCGTATAACGGCCAGTGGGATGTTGCCGGTTTAATTATAAGAGGAGGAGACATAATAAATTCTTACGGGATAGTGCTTGACATGGCCATCGGCGGCGGAACAGTTTACTGCGGGGCGAAACCGGACGACGATATTGCCAATAAAGTTTGTATTAATATGGGCGGAAAATTTGTAAGAGACGCTATGTGTGCCCATGATTACACCGGCGGCAGTAAAAACTGTAAAATATATAAACTATAATTATTTGGTAAAATCAGTTCAGCGTTTTTAAAAAGCTGTCTAGCGCGGCATCGCCGGCGGGAGTTTTTTTAAATACGCCGCAGCATTGTAAAACTTCGGCAAAAACCGTTCCGGTTTCTTTTTTTAAAATCTTTTCCGCGTTTTCCGGCGTAAATCTGTATCTGCCCGCAAGTTCCACAGCCCAATCATAATGTTTTGAAACCGCGGGAGAATTTTTAATTTTTTTAAAATCATTTTTTATGAGACAACCGCCCAGCTCCTCAAATTCGCTTTTAAGCCTGCCAGGCAGTATGGCAAGGCCCATTACTTCAATTAATCCGATATTTTCGCGCTTTATGTGATGAAATTTTTCATGCGAATGGAATATTCCCCCCGGGAATTCTTTTGACGCGGCGTTATTTCGCAAAGCTATGTCAAACTGCAACTTTCCTTTCACAATTCTTGCCATTGGAGTCACCGTATTATGGCGCGTCTGAGCGTCGTAAGCGCGTATGTTCGCCGCAGGGTCATTGTAATTAACCCACGCGTCAAAAGCAATACCCGCGGCTTTCAAAACGTCGCGGCGCGAACCCGTAAATCTTAGAACGCTCAGCGGCCAGTCCAAAACCTCGCATTTGAGAGCGGGCAGATTTTTGAGTTTAAAGGTCTTTCTCGTTTTTGCATTATGCAGCGGGAAAATATATCTGCCGCCCTGATAATGATCGTGATTTAAAATAGAGCCGCCCACAACGGGCAAATCCGCGTTTGAGCCTATGAAATAATGCGGGAATCTCTCCAGAAAATCGGCCAGACGGACAAATGTGTCTTTGTTTATAAGCATATCCGCATGACGGGCGTTTAAAACTATGCAATGTTCGTTGTAATAAACGTACGGCGAATACTGGAAAAACCATTTTTCCCCTTTAAGTTTTAAAGGTATCAGGCGCAAATTCTGCCGCGCGGGATAATCAAGCCGGCCGCGATAACCCTCGTTTTCGCGGCAGAGCAGACACCTGGGATAAGCGTCCGGCCCGAACGCGGCCACGCCCAATTTTTTTACCGCGGCTATTTCCTCGGGCGTTTTCTCGGGTTTTGACAGGTTAACGGTTATGTCAAGCCGCCCGTATTCGGTATCGGCCGTCCAGCTGAGATTTTTCGCCACGCGCTGCGCCTTTATATAGTCGCACTGCTTTTGTTTTTGATACATCCACGCGGTCGCTTTTTTTATTCCGTAATGCTTTTCAATTTCTTCAAATTTCGCGGCGAAACTGGAAGGAGGCGGAGTCAGAACGCCGCACAGCTCGCCTTCCAGAATTTCGCGCGCCGCGGGCAAATTTTCTATAAGCCCGTTTAGCGCGGCCCAATCGGATATTTCAGATAAAATGCCGGATGGATATTGAGGCAGATTATCGTCAATATCCGGAGGTTCTTTAAAAGAGTCAAGCCGCAGAGCCGCCGACAGCATATTCAACGCCCATGTTTTGTCCGCGCGGGAAATAAGACCGTTTTTGACGGCATAATCGGCAAGACGCGCAATGTGGAAATTAACGTCCGGCATTAATAGCGCCTCTTCTTTTCCCAGTTAGCCACGGTTTTTATTATTTGCTCAAGATCATATTTGCGCGTCCAGTTAAGCTCTTTTTCCGCTTTTGCGGGATCGGCTACCAGAGCGGCCGGGTCGCCGGCGCGGCGTGGAGCGTATTCTATTTTGAAATCAAGTCCTGTTATTTTTTTTACCGAGTCAAGAATTTCTTTAACGCTGTAGCCGCTGCCGCTGCCGAGATTATAGCATTCGCTTTTATTTTCTTTCTCCATCTTTTCCATGGCCAGAATATGCGCGTCGGCAAGGTCGTTTACGTGCACGTAATCTCTTATGCAGGTGCCGTCTTTTGTGGGATAATCGGATCCAAAAATTTTTATGCTTTCCCTTTTGCCCAGCGCCGCTTGAAAAATTATCGGGATAAGATGGGACTCAACCCCGTGGGATTCGCCTATTTTACCGCTCGGATGCGCGCCGCAGGCGTTGAAATAACGCAGGCTTACGCTCTTTAGTCCGTACGCCGTGTCATAATCTTTCAGAATCCGTTCAACCATAAGTTTGGTTCTGCCGTACGGATTTATGGGATTTTTCGGATGGGTTTCGTCTATTCGCTCTTTTTCCGGCTCGCCGAAAACAGACGCGCTTGAAGAAAATACAAAATATTTTACGCCGCTTTCAACGGCAGCGTCAAGGAGAGATATTACTTTGCAGACATTATTTTCGTAATATTTTGACGGTTCCGCCACGCTTTCGCCCACTTCAGTGAACGCCGCAAAATGCATAACGGCTTCTATATTATATTTTTTAAAAACGGTTTTTAATTTTTTCTTATTGCCCAAGTCTCCTTTTATAAACGCAAACCCGCGCACGGCCTTTTTGTGGCCTTTTGACAGATTATCATAGACTACCGGAAAATAACCTTTATCTTTCAAAACTCTCGCCGCGTGAGAGCCTATATATCCCGCCCCGCCGACAACTAAAATATTTTTCATAATTATTCCTCCAATTTGCACGCCCCGCTTGCGGCGCATGCCGTGTAAAATTCCGCGTCAAGCCCCGTAATTTTTTTATATTCCGGCCCTATGTCTTTTACAAAAGATTCAATGCCTTCGTTTTTTACTATGCATACGGCGCAACCGCCAAATCCCGCGCCCGTCATGCGCGCCCCGACGGTTTGCGGCCGCTTCAACGCGAGGTCAACCGCCGCGTCAAGCTCTTTGCACGAAACCTCGTAATCATCTCTTAAAGAATCGTGGGACTGAACCATAAGTTTCCCAAATCCCGCCGCGTCGTTTTTCTCTAAAAGTTTTACGGCGGCCATAGTGCGCGCGTTCTCGTAAACGGCGTGTTTTGCGCGTTTGCGCGCAACGGGGTCTTTTATCAAATCTTTATTTTTTTCAAATTCTTCAGGAGCAAGAGAGCATAAATCCTTTATATTTAACTTTGTCTGCAAATCTTTTAACGCTCTTTCGCACTCCCCTCTGCGCTCATTGTATTTTGAAGTCGCAAGCTCGCGCCTTTTATTGGTATTTATTATAACTATGGAAGAATCTTCAAGCTCAAGCGGAACATATTTATAATCCAAAGTATTACAATTAAGCAGGATTGCGCCGTTCTTCTTGCCCATGGCGGAAGCAAACTGGTCCATTATGCCGCAGTTCATGCCGACAAATTCGTTTTCCGCTTTTTGCGCAAGTTTGGCTATACTTACGCTGTCAAGGCCGAATTTAAAAAAATCGTTAATCATCACGCCGGTGCAAACTTCTATGGAAGCGGACGAGGACAGCCCCGCGCCGTTTGGTATATTGCCGTTGTAAACGACGTCAAAACCTTTATCCGCTTTAAAACCCGCCGAGTCAAAAACTGACACAATACCTTTAGGGTAATTTGTCCAGCCGTCTTCCTTGCGGTATTTTATATCCGATAAATCAATTTCAATAATTCCGTCCTGCGGGAAATTTACGGAATAAAACCTGATTTTACCGTCATTTCTTTTTGCCGCCGCCGCGTAAGTGCCAAGAGACAGTGCGCAAGGAAAAACATGCCCGCCGTTATAATCTATATGTTCGCCTATAAGATTAACTCTGCCGGGCGCAAAGAAAACTCCTTGCGGGTTATACTTAAATATATCTTTAAAATCCGCTTCTATATTTATATTCATGATATCCTCTGTTCAACAGACATAGTTAAGTTCCATTGGTACAAGCCTTTGGGCGGCACTTCGGAAACTTTTTTTATTTTATTTGCCACATACAAATCGTCATATATCGCGGTGCATGGTTCAAGCGCGACATTATAATCTCCGCGGTAGCCGCCCTGGGTTTTCCACACACCCAGATACGGAACTTTTGCGCCGTCGTATCGGTAAATAATTCTCTCGCCGGTATCGGTATGTTCGGCTCCGCACCAGCCTTCCGTATTTCTGGAAGCAAAATAAAATTTTTCGCAATTGTTTGCATAAATAGGCTCGGTGGCTGACATGTCAATCGTTTTTCCGTTTACGCTTTTAGTCAGCGGATAAGGATGAAACGTACCCCATTCTCCAAGCGTCCGCGTACCGTGTTCAACAGTCATTATACGGTTTAAGCCGGCCGGCGTAAGAAGTTTTGTCGCGGGCGTGCACGCAAGCAACGCGTGCAAAGCCCACAAAAATTTAAAACTTTCTTTATCCGAAGTATTTTCAACGCGGTAAAAAAAGACCACTTTGTTTTTATCAAGCTCAACTTTTCTTGTAAAAATATAAGGAAGCGTTTTGCTTTTAACCTGAGCGGTAAAACCGTTTTCCCCGCGTTGCGTTATTTCCCACGGCACAGCCCATATTTCGCCGTGATCCGGTATAACAACGCCCGCATGGAAACCGGACGGATAAAACGTACGGTCTATAGAAGGGAAAACCTCGTCATATCCGCTGGAGTCGTATGCGTCAAACGGCGCGCCGTACGGCGGAATTTTTAATTCTTTTAGTGCCGTCTGATACAAAAATTCGCGGCCTGTTTTTTTATTTAACAGGCTTGTCATTTTACATCCGTAAGACGGAATAAATGCGGTTTTTAAAAAACTGTTTTCCAAAACTACGCTGGGAAGACCTTTAAATGTTGATGTGCCCATAATAAAGTACTATATCAAATTTATCGTGTTTTTCAAAAACCGCGTCGGAATTTAAAAAAGTATTTGACTTATTTTTAATTTACTGACATAATATAAATGGAAATGCTTAAACTAAAAATACGTAAAGGAGAAATATGCTCGTCACATTGACAACGTTCTTTGCTTTTACTCTGGCGGTGTTAGGGCTGGCTTATTACAAGACGAAAAACGCCGACACTAATACGGAGGAAGGTTATTTTCTGGCTGGCCGCGGCCTTACGGGGATTATCATAGCAGCTTCCCTTATGCTTACGAATCTCTCAACGGAACAGATGATAGGCCTCAACGGGCAGGGTTACGGATTTAATATGTCCGTAATGGGTTGGGAGGTCGGCGCATCATTGGCTTTGGTTATCGTAGCGCTCTATTTCCTGCCGCGTTATCTTAAACAGGGTTACGCCACCGTTCCGGACTTTGCCGGAGACAGGTTTGACCACGGCACCAAACAACTTATAAACGGCCTGTTTCTGCTCGGATACGTTTTCATTTTGTTTCCGATTATTCTTTACTCCGGCGCCATAGGCATGGGAGGAATTTTTAATATTAAAGAAGTTTTCGGATTACAAAGCGATTTTGCAATGATAGCCGTAGTCGTAGCCGGCATAGGAATTTTAGGCTGCGTCTATAACTTTTTTGGCGGGCTGCGCATTATGGCGTGGGCTGACACGTTTAACGGGATAGGTCTTTTAATCGGCGGAATGCTTATACCGATTTTGGGATTGCTTTATGTAGGCAACGGCAATTTATTTGAAGGTCTGGCCGTATTAGTAACGCAGCATCCGGAAAAATTCAACGCCATAGGGTCTTCCGCGGATCCCGTGCCCTTTGCCACAATGTTTACGGGAATGTTTTTAGTAAATCTCTTTTACTGGGGCACCAACCAGGTCATAATACAGAGAGCTTTGGCCGCGAAAAATCTAAAAGAAGGCCAGAAGGGCATTCTTTACGCGGCTGTTTTAAAATTATTCGGGCCGTTATTCCTTATTTTGCCCGGCATCATAGCCTTTCATATTTTCAGGGATAACCCGCTTAAAATAAACGATATGGCTTACCCTGAACTTGTCAAAACAGTGTTGCGCAGCCCGTGGTTAATAGGATTATTTGCGGGCGTATTATTCGGCGCGATTTTGAGCTCTTTTAACGCCGCTCTAAACTCCACGGCCACGCTGTTTATGCTTAATATTTACAAGCCTTATTTTAATAAAAACGCCAAAGAATCCGAAATGGTAAAGAAAGGGAAGATCGCGGCTGTTGTTCTGGCCGTGTTCTCTATGTTTGTCGCGCCGCTTATAGTATTCGCGCCGCAGGGACTGTTCCAGTATCTGCAGACGGCAAACGGTTTGTATAATGTGCCGATATTCACGATAATACTAGTAGGCATGTTCAGTAAAAAAGTTCCCTCCTGGGCCGCTAAAACCGCGTTAATATCTTTTATTATCATTTACGGTATTACGCAGGTTTTGCCGATGACAGGCGCGGATGCCGCCCTGCCGGGTTTCCTTCGTTGCTTTGTGCGTTTGCATTTCCTGCACATACTTGCGATATTGTTTGTTTTGTGTTCGGCGTTTATGCTCGTTATGGGTAAACTTTATCCTGAACACAGCAAATTTGACGCGCGCAATGATAAAAAAGTGGTTGACACAAAGCCGTGGGATAAAGTGGTTTTGGTCAGCTGCCTGATTACCGCTTCTGTCATAGGGCTTTATGTTTTGCTTTCCCCGCTGGGCATAGCTAAATAGATTAATTACGGATAATTATGCGCTTGCAAAGCGTCCCGCTCAAAAGAGCGGGACGCTTTATTTTTCTTGCCGGCTTTTAAAGCGGGAATTTTTTTATTATAATAATAGTTGGTTGTAAATATTATCATATAAAGGAGATAATACAGCATGAAAAAATTGTTTGTTGCAGTAATTGCAGTATTCGCTTTCGCCGGTCTGGCGCGGGCGGAGTTCGGCATAGGCATTAAAGCCGGCGCGGTAAGCGCCAAGGGCAACACGAAAGACATTTACGAAGCTAATCTTAATGACACAGATACTATAGAAATCCCTGCTCTGCTGGGTTTTGAAGGTTTTTTTGAGCGGGCCGGCGGCGGACTTGGCGTGCGCGTTTCGGCTGAACTGGCCGGCTCGGACCGCTATGAGGGATATAGAGGCGGAAGATTGTATAAAGATACTGTTTATACCTATAAAGTTCCCTTAACCGTATATTATAAATACGGGCCGTTGGACAGCAAGTTTCACTTCTGGGCAGGCGGAGGCGCGACTTATATGTTGGTTAATTATGATGACTCTAATTTAAGCGCGAACAAGGTTTTCCCCCATGTTAAGGGCGGCGTGGAATGCAGGTTTAGCAGATTATTCGGACTGGGGTTGGATGTCGGTTATAACTTCTCCGCCAAGACAAAGGCAACGGGCGCGGCCAAAGTGTACAAAGACCTAACCGGAATTGAAGGCGCCGTTGCCGCGAGGTTTTATTTTTAACCTCTTTTGCCGGTATTTCGTAAAATTCCTCTCTTCATATTTAAGAGAGGAATTTTTCTTTGCTGGCATGAAAAAGCGCAATTGCGGCGTTTTTGTGATATAATTAAAACTATATAACAACAAAGGAGATAAATCATGAAAGAAAAAATAATAACCGACGCAAATTTTGAACAGGCCGAAAGCGTCAAAAATCCGCGCTTCGTGGAGTTTTTTGCCACTTGGTGCCCGCACTGCCAGCGCATGATGCCGATAATCGCGCAATTGCAAAAGGAATACGGGGACCGCGTCGATTTCTTTTTGGTTGACGTTGACCAGGCGCCGCAGGCTTGCGATAAGTACGGCATATCCAGCACGCCCACGATGTTTTTTTACAAAAAGAATCAGTCTGAACACGACGACCAACTGCTGGGAGAATCCCCCGCTCAGGCCCTGCGCGAGCGGCTTGATAAAATTGTTTAAACCGGCGCGGCCGGTATTTTAATTTTTTTCCGTATTGAAGATGACTACTCTCGGTACCCAGTCGGAATCCACGTTCGGTACCCAGTCGGAATCCACGTCAGGCCGGCAAACATTACTTTCATGCATGCAGGACGGGACGCCCTGCGGGCCGGAATAGACTATAAAATAGTCCGCGTTCAGCTGCGCCCGCTTTTCCGCGGGCACAGCTATAAGGTATTCGTCGGTTTTTGAGAAGTCAAATAATTTCCTGTTGTAGGAAGCAAAATTATTGGAATTTATAAAAAATACAGAAACGGGTTTATAGGCTGTTTTGACAAAATAATCGGCCAGGCTGTAATCTTTCGGGGTATATGAGGTATGCAGCGCGCCGCCGTAAACCATAACAGTCTGGCCGGCTTTTAAAAACGGCAGTATTTTATCTATCCAGACAGTATTGCGGCCGGCATAATGAAAATGGTTTTTGTAGTCGTCTCTAAGTTCTATTATTGAAAGAAATAATTTTTTAGGGAATTTAACATCTGGGCCGATTTCCAAACCATCAAAAGTTGAACGTATACTATCCAACCCTATAATATCAAACTCTTTAATTTGCCCGAATAAG
>JAIRLH010000094.1 GCA_031259485.1 Elusimicrobiota bacterium | reverse complement strand
GGGCCCAGCATTAAGGGGGATTCGTCCTCCTTTAACACTTTATCGGGGCTCATGCCGTAAACTTCCGAGGTGGAAGGGAAGATAACGCGCTTTTTGTGCTTCACGCACATTTTGACGACTTTTAAATTCTGCTCAAAATCAAGTTCAAAAGTCCACACCGGTTTTTTGATGTAATACATCGGCTTTGCCACGCCGACAAGAGGCAGCACAACGTCGCAATCCGCCACCTGTTTTTCTATCCATTTGCCGGCTTTGAAAATATCGCCTTTTTTAAAAAAGAAATTAGGGTGTTTGACCTTTTTAAGATTTTTTTTGAGGAGGTCAAAGCCGACGACCTGCCAATCCGTCTCCTTCAAAATTTTCTCAACAAGATGGGAACCTATAAACCCGTCCGCGCCCAATATTAATACTTTCATTTTTTCGTCTCCTCGCAGTCCGAAATTTCCAAATCTTTGCCGCCTGTCGCCACAATAAAAGGCGCGCGGCTCACAACGCTGCCCGCCGTCAGCCCGCTTTTTTGCGCAAGCGGTTTTGCCTTCCAGATGATAATTTTTTTGCCGTCCATAACTGTAAAAGCTCCCGGGAAAGGCTTTGTAACCGCGCGGATAAGATTGTATATTTTAACCTCGTCCCATTGCCAGTTTATAAGGCCGTCCGCCGGCGTGCGCCGGCCGAAATAACTGCTTGCAGCCATATCCTGCGGCGCGCCTTCTGCGGGCCCGTTTTCCAGCAGCGGCAGCGAGCGTTTTATTATGCGCCGCGCCGCGGCGGAAACTTTCCGCGTGAGCGTAAGCGCGGTATCCTCAAAATCAATTTTGACCTTTTCCTGATCAACAATATCACCGGCGTCTGCGCGCGCCGTCATATGGTGCAGGGTGGCGCCGGTTTCGCTTTCGCCGTTGACCAGAACCCAGTTCACCGGAGCGCGGCCTCTGTACTTCGGCAAGTAAGAGCCGTGTATATTATAAGCCCCGCGCGGCGCTGTTTTAAGAATCTCGTCAGGCAGAAGCGATCGGTAATAAACGGACAAAATAATCTGCGGAGCAATTTGGCGGATATTTGCAATGTCCGCCGCCTCAAGCCGCTGCGGCGTGAAAACCGGTATTTTGCGCGACAAAGCTAAATTTTTAACTGATTCGAACCAGCTTTCGGCCGGATTATCTTCATAAGTATAAACGGCGGCGATATTCGCGCCGTCTTCCATGAGCTGACGCAGCACCTCCGCCCCCGCCATGCTGAAGCCGAAAAAGACTATTGACGGCCTATTCATCTCCGAGCCCGTATTCTTTTTTAATCACGTATTTTGGCCGTTTGCGAACCTCTTTAGAAATACGGCCTATATATTCGCCCACGATGCCGATAGAACTTATCAAAAACCCCGTGAGAAAAAAACTTATGGCAAACAGCGTAAACAGCCCCTCCGCCTCGGGTCCGATTATAAGCCGGCGCACAAAAAGGAAAACCGCAAAAAGCACGCTCAGCAGCGATATTATCAAGCCCGATATTGTTATAAACTGCAGCGGCACGAGCGAAAAGTTTGTCATCAAATCAAAGTTAAGCGAAACCAGCCTGAAGAAACTGTACTTTGAAACGCCTTTCTCGCGCCTGCTGTGGGATATTATAATTTCCGTCGGGTTGCTTGCGAATTTCTGGGCGAAAGCGGGTATAAAAGTTGTGCCTTCTTCGCTATGCGCGATGATGTCGGCAATATTGCGCGAATAAAGCCGCAGCATGCAGCCGTAATCGTGGATATTCAGACCGGTTATTTTATTGGTTATTATATTGACTATTTTGGAGCAGAATTTGCGGTAAAAAGAATCGTCCCTGTTTTCCCTTATAGTGCCGACCACGTCGTGGCCTTTTTCAAACTCGGCCGCCATGCGCGCGATTTCCTCGGGCGGGTTTTGCAGGTCGGCGTCCATGGTGATTACCACATCTCCGGAAACTTTGGCAAAACCCGCCACTATCGCCATATGCTGGCCGAAGTTGCCGTTAAAATCAATTATACGCACGACATCCGGCCGTTTATCATATTGTACGCGCAAAAGATCCATAGATCCATCCCTGCTGCCGTCGTTGACAAAAATAATTTCGTAAGGACGCTTAAGTTTATCCATAGCCGCCAGGGTGCGTTCAAAAAGGGCTGGCAATGATTGCTCTTCGTTATAAACTGGTATAACCAAAGATATTTTTTGCATATATTTATCTTTTATTTTCCTTAAGAATTTCTTTTACGGCTTCAACGGTATCCGATATATCCTTCTCCGTCATTGCAGGAAACAGCGGCAGCGAGACTATGCGGCTTGACACATATTCGGCCGAGGGGAAGTCCCCCGGCTTCCAGCCGTAAGTTTTTTGGTAGTATGAGAACAAATGCACGGCTTGGTAATGCAAAGCAGTGCCGATGTTGCGCCCTCCCATAAGCTTCATGAATTCGTCGCGCGTTATTTTAAGTTTATCGGTATCTATAAGCGGTGTGAAAATATGCCAGGAGTGCGCGTCCCCCGCCTTTACCGGCGGCGGCAAAATAAGACCTTCCGTATCTTTAAAAACCTCCATATATTTTGCGACGACCTGCGCGCGGCGCGCGTTAAAGGCCTCAAGCCTTTTCATCTGCGATATTCCGATAACCGCCTGTATATCCATCATATTATATTTAAGCCCGGGCAACAGAATGTCGTAATGCGTCTTGCCTTTGGCGGCGTAGCGGTTCCACGCGCCTTTGCTCATGCCGTGCTGTCGGAAGACGCTGAGGAATTCGGCCATATTTTCGTCGTCGGTGCAGACCATGCCGCCCTCGCCGGTGGTAATATTTTTTGTGGGGTGGAAGCTGAAAACCGCCGCCCTCTTTGCCCCGGGTTTGCCGATTTTGCGCGCGCCTGCCGCCGCGCCAAGCGCGTGGGCCGAGTCTTCTATAATCCAGAGGCCGTGTTTTTCGGCGATAGCCTCTATCGCGGCCATATCGCACGGGCGGCCCGCGAAGTGCACCGGCGCGATGGCTTTGGTTTTTGAGTTTATTTTCTTTTCAATTTCGGCGGGTATAATATTGAGCGTTTTAGGGTCAATATCGGCCAAAACCGGTTTTGCGCCCGCGAAAATAACGGTATTTATTGTGGCGGCAAAAGTCATGGGAGTGGTAATTACTTCATCGCCCTCCTTAAGACCCAGCGCGGCAAAAGCCCCGTGCAGGCCCGCCGTGGCGGAGTTGAAGGAAACGGAGTATTTCGCGCCCGTGTAATTTTTGAAAATATCCTCAAACTCAATAGTGCGCGGGCCGGTGGTAAGCCAGCCGCTGCGCATGCACTGCGCGACGGCGGCAACCGCGTCTTCGGCCACATCCGGTTTGGCGAAAGGAAGGAAAGTCTCTCTCATAATTATATACTCCTATTTACAAAAATACCGGTTAATTTAGTAAGATACTTATAAACATTATATAAAATTGAGGGTATTATTATGAAAAACGTATGTATGATCGGCACCGGATACGTGGGGTTGGTAAGCGGGGCTTGTTTTGCGCGTCTGGGGCATAATGTAATCTGCGTTGATAAAAATGAAGAGCGTATAAAAAACCTTAAAAAAGGCATAATGCCGATATATGAAAAAGATTTAAAAGAAATCGTTGAAGAATCCTATAAAAACAGCCGCATTGATTTTACCTGCGATTTAGGCCGCGCCGTACAAAAATCCGAAATTATCTTTATAACCGTAGGCACTCCGGCGGACAAAAAAACCGGCGACGCGGATTTATCTTATGTCTTTGCCGTAGCCGAAGACATAGCGCGGCATGTGAAAAACGAATATAAGGTGGTAGTCCTGAAATCCACCGTGCCCATAGGCACGGCGGAAGCCGTGGAAGACATCATAAAAAAAGCCAAGCCGAAGGCAAAATATTCGGTGGTGTCAAACCCAGAATTTCTGCGCGAGGGCTTTGCGGTCAGCGACTTCCTTAACCCCGACCGCATCGTGATAGGCGCAAATGACGAAAAATCCCTGAAAATCATGAAAGAGCTTTATAAGCCGCTTACCGATAAAGCCTACCCGCTGATGCATACCAATACCACTACGGCGAATATGATTAAATACGCCTCAAATTCTTTCCTCGCGATGAAGATTATGTTCATAAACGAGCTTTCGGATATGTGCGAAAAAGCCGGCGCGGACGTGCAGGACGTCGCCAAAGGCATCGGGCGGGACAGCCGCATTGGCCATAAATTCCTCAACCCGGGGCCGGGGTTCGGCGGCTCTTGCTTCCCAAAAGATACAATGGCTTTGGAGAGAATGGCCAAAAAATTCAACTCCCCCCTAAAACTTGTGGAGACGACTATAGCCGAAAATAATGCCCGCCGCTTTAAGATGATTTCCAAAATAGACGCGGCGCTTGCCGGCAATACGCGCGGCAAAAGGCTGGCTGTGCTGGGCGTTACTTTTAAGGCGGAAACGGACGATATGCGCGATTCCCCCAGCATAGGCATACTTTCGGAACTGCATTTAATGGGCGTTAAATTGGACATTTATGACCCGCAGGGCAAAAAGCACGGGCCGGAGTTTTTCCCTTACGCCAAATTCCACGAGAGTGCGGAGGAGGCACTTAAAGGCGCGGACGCGGCGCTGATACTTACCGAATGGCCGCAGTTCAAAAAAATCACCGCGGCGGATTATAAAAAGCTGCTAAAAACCCCGCTCGTGATTGACCTGCGCAATATGTACAATCTGGCCGATATGAAAGGCATAATTTACCACAGCCTCGGCCGCAGGACTGTGAAATAGTTCATAACAGACATAAAACAAATAGCATAAACTAAACCCACCCGTATTTTAAAACAGGTGGGTTTTATTTAGAATATGATTTTTCGCTGCTAATGATTACCAACCAACCGCAAAGCAGTCATAACAGCCGTTCAAAACCATATACGGGTTGCGTTGCTCTCTAAATATATATCCGCAGGCTTTATCACGGCATTGCTCAAATGTGCATGGCTTTCCTCTGTCTTCAAAAGTAATTTGTACCGGCGGGCCATATCCCGAGTTGCTGGCAAGCTCGTTGGGGTCATACCATGCTCCTACTCCCTGGCTGCCCCCTCCGCTTTCCCATTCAAAACTCCTGGCAGGCGTACATTCAGAAGTGCTTACAGACCAAGTAGCGGCCGCTTTATTGCAAACAGCAGTTCTGCGTTGAACGCCGCAATTATTCGCACAGTATATATTGCCGCTTGTATCAGGTCGCGGAGTTCCAGCGCAGGGGGCCCACATGCCGCCGGCATTGCATGTCTGCTTGCCGCAGTCCCCGCAAGATCTAGTCGTACCAGTGGTACAACTCTCTACGCAATTCGTTCCGTCCCACGTATAACCAGTATTACACAGGCAGCTGCTGCTGCAATTTCCGCTTCCTTTAGTACACACTCCTTCATTTTCACAAGCGCCTTCATTAGCAGTCCATTGTGCCGTTGTATCCGTCTTTGTACAGCTGTACGTTGTAGTCTTCTTTCCGCACTTTGTACCGCAATCTTCTGTTTTGTCTTTCGGTTTAGTTATATCCTGACAAGTATCCCACCCTGTCCCGTCTGTCTTACATGTCTGTACCCCGCATTCCCCGCAACTCTTCGTCTCCCCATCAGCGCATTCACATTCCTTTACGCTGCAGCTTCCCCATTCTCCTGGAGTATTCCAACTTCCGGAGACTTCATTGCATGTCACTGTCCTTGTCTGCGTCCCTTTTTTGTTACACCCGCAACTCTGCTCACCAGCCGGCTTCTTATCCTTATCGCACTCCATAATATCTTCTTTGCATTGACTCCCGTCCCATCTGTATCCCGTATCACACCGGCAACTGCTGTCGCAGTTCGCGCTTCCCGCAGGACACTCTCCCTCTCCCGTACAATTGCTCCATTCTCCTGGAGTATTCCATTGGCCTGTGGTCGTATTACATGTTACCGTTCTTGTTCTTGTGCCGCATTTGCCGCAGCTTTCGCTTTCTGCCGGCTTTGTGCCTTCGCAACTCTTAATCTCTCCCTCACACGCTCCCCAAGTGCAACCCGCAACGCATTCCTGCCTTCCGCTTTCATTCTTCCCGCACCCTCGCGTCGCGCCTACTTCGCATTCCCCTTCCCCCGTACAGCTTCC
>JAIRLH010000076.1 GCA_031259485.1 Elusimicrobiota bacterium | reverse complement strand
TTTTTACAACCTGATTCTCTGTATTTTTCAAGAGAATACGCCGCGTGCGAACCATCGGCTTTTAAGCAGAAAAATTCGCTTTTTCCTCTGTTGCCGGTGCCCCAAAAGCTGCCCGTACTGCAATCGTTTTTACCCATAATAAGACAGCAGGCTACGCCCTTTCCGATAGCCTTGGACATCTCAATAAGAGTGTCGGACAAAGCCTTTTGCCAGTTATAATTCCAGAGTTCCCACATTTTTTGGACTTTCATTTTTTCGAAGTCCCACCACCAGGGTAGATAGGGTTTGTAGTTGACATTATTGTTGGGAGCGCCGCCGACGCCGGGTCTGGAGCCGGTGCCTGCGGCAAAGCCGCCGGCAAGGCCGAGAGGAGAGCCGTCAACGTCGCGCAGCTGAGCGGCGAAGATGCTAGATTTAGTGGGAGCGGAAGTCATAGCCATGGCGGAACGTGCTGCCTCGGCATATGCGCCTAAATGCTATAATTTTACTATGTTCAGGGTGAAAGCCAAATCCGGCGCGTTTGCTTTGCTGATAAAGTTTACCGCCGCCGCCGCCATTGCCGCCGCGCCCGCGGGCGCGGCGCACGGCGCGCTGCCCAGATTTTTGGGCGGCAGCGGCGTGGGCGTCGGCGGCAACAGGGGCAATATCGCCGATAAATACCCGACTTTCTGGGATATGCTTATGCGGCAGCAGTCGTACGTCAACATGCGCCGCGGCATGTACGAGATGGCGGCGTATAAATATGAAGACGCCGCGCAGTCTTTCGCAAAGGCCGTAGTCAAAAATCCGGACGAGGCGGCGCCCCACATCCTGCTGGGCATGGCGCTTTACTGGCAGGGCCGCGTTGACGGCGCCATGGCCGAATACCGCGCCGCGCTTGAAATAAAACCCGAAAGTGACGACGCGCGCCAGCTCCTGGGCATTGCATATGCGTGGAAGGGCGATATCAACGCCGCGCTGGAAGAATTCCTGCAAGCCGTGCAGGCTAACCCCAAACGCGCGGACGCGCAGATGAACATCGGCTCCGCCTATGCCGCGCTTGGCCGCATGGACGAGGCGCTTTACCGCTTCCGCAACGCCGCCGCGCTGGATAAACGCCACCCGCTTTACCAATATCAGCTGGGCTCAATATACGAAAGACTGGGGCGCGACGCGCCGGCGGAGGAAGCCTTTAAAAAAGCGATTTCGCTTTATCCAAGATACGAGGAAGCCATGCTTGCGCTCGCCGTGCTTTACGAGAAAATGGGCAAAAATACCCCGGCCGAAGTGCAGTACAAAAAGGCTCTTAAACTCAAACCCGGCGACAGCGTGGCCCGCCTGCGCCTCGCCAGCCTGCTGGCGCGCCAGGGCCGCCGCAATGAAGCGGTTGAAATTATCAGCCGCGCTTTTTTGATTTCCCCCGCGTCGGAGGAAGGTTTGGGCCTCTCGCTTTATTACAACGGCTCGGGCGGCGGTTCGCGGCAGCAGCAACAGCAACAGCCCGGGCCCGAACAGCTGGAGCGGTTTAAGGAACGCTTGTTGAAGGCCCCCGCCGCGCGCCGGTTAAGAATCGAGGTTGAAATGTCCCTCCTGCCCAAATTTGAGCCCGCAAAAGTTGAGCCCGCGCAAAAGCGCGGGGATTTTGCCGCGCCCGCGGCGCGGCCGCCGGCCAAACCTTCCGCGCTGGCCGCCGCCGTGGAAGAACAGGACAAACAGGCCGCGACTTTGACCTTCAGCCGAACTTTCATTTTAGCCGCCGCCACGGAAGAAGAGCGAAAGGAACAGCTTGAGCGCATTACGGGGGATTTCCGCAGCGTCATCTTGGCCGCGGGGGAGAAGTATGATATCAATATGTCAATCCGCGCCGCTCCGGCGGCCGACGGCATTGCCGGCGGAGGGGGGGACGGCCTCGGCCCCACTTCCGTGATGGGCGCCGGCGGCAGGGCGGGCTATAATCCTTACATGGTCGGCAATGACATGGGCCTGTGGACGCCCAATAAGAACTGGGTGGCTTATATAGAAGAAATTATGCCCGACGTTCTGGCGCGCCTCGCCGCTGACCCTCGGGATTATCTGGTGGCCGGCCTTGCCTATATCACGCTGGGCAAAGGCGTAGCCGCGCTGGAAAATTTTACCCGCGCGCAGGAGCTTGCCGCCGGTCTTAGCGCCGGCGACGCGCTTAAACTTTTGCCGGTAATAAAACTCGGCGCGGGCACGGCGCGCGTCGTGCTGGGCGACGAGGCCGCCGCGCTTGAAGATTATAAAGCCGCGCTCGCGCTCAGCCCCGATAATGACATCGCCAAAGCCGATATAGCGGTGCTGGAAGAGAAGTAATCAGGGGGAGGGCCCCGCTTTCTTTTATTCCCCCTAATCGGGGGAGAATTAAAAATTAGTTTTACGGGAAACCGTTTTATGCAAAAATACGGGCAGCATTTTTTAGTCAACCGCGGCGTTATAGATAAAATAACCGACGCCGTCGTGCATAACGCGCGGGGGAGCCTTGTGGAAATCGGCCCGGGCAAAGGCGCGCTGACCAACGCTCTTCTGGAGCGCGGCCTCAACGATTTCACGCTGGTTGAAATTGACCCGAAGATGACCGCGCGCCTGCGCCTGACGCTGCCCGACTACGCGCGGCTTAATATAATTGAAAACGATTTTTTGCGGCTTGACCGCGCGCTGCTGCCCGCGGGCGATATAACTTTCGTCAGTAATCTGCCGTATATAAACGCGGCGGAAATTTTACTTAAAGTTTTGGAAACATCCGGTTTTAAAGCGGCGGTTTTTATGTTCCAGCGGGAGCAGGCCGCGCGCCTCTGCGCGCGGACGCGGACGCGGCAGTACGGCGCGCTTTCTGCGATATTCCAGGCTTTCGCGCGCGCGCGCAGCATATGCCGCGTGAGCCCGGGCAGCTTCAGCCCGCCGCCCAAAGTTGACAGCGAGGTACTGCTGATAACGCCCGCGGAAAATAAAATGTTCGCCTGCGCCGGACACAAAGAAAATTTTAAAGAACTCGTGAAAACCGCCTTTGCATACCGCCGTAAAACCGTGCTCAACGCGCTGGTTGAAGTTTACGGCAAAAATAAGGACGTTCTTGCCAAAACGCTTAACGCCGCGGGCGTAAAAATATCCTCGCGCGCGGAGGAGCTCGCCCCCGCCCGCTACGCCGATCTGGCGCAGAAACTTGAAGGCGTGATTTTTTGAGATATAAAATAAAAACGGATACTCGGCCCGATTTCAGTCAAGGGTTGACTTAAAATTCCTGAAGCCCGCGGCGGCCAGGGCAACGGCCATGCCGCAGGCGGTAAGGCAGTTATGCCAGAAATAAGTCATATCCCCGCCTTTCAAAAATATGGCGCGGAAATTGACCATGGCGTATTTAAGAGGATCCAGCCAGGAAAGCCAGCGCAGGTACGGAGGTATGTTTTCCGTCGGGAAAAACACGCCCGAAAGCAAAATCGCGGGCAGTATGAACAGCACGGAAGCCATCATCGCCTGCTGCTGCGTGCGCGTAAAAACGCTTATCAGCGTCGCCGTTGAAAGCGCGGTAAGCATAAGCGCCGCGCCCGTGATAAGCAGCTGCCAAAACCGCCCGCGGAACGGAATATCAAAAACCAGAACGCCCGCGAAAAACATCAACAGAATTATCAGCATGCCGATTATGAAATAAGGCGCGGTTTTGCCCAGCAGTATATCGGCGGCGGACGCGGGCGAGGCGATAAGTTTTTCCATCGTTCCGGCCTCCTTTTCCTTGGCTATGGACATGCCGCATACCACCAAAATCACGATAAAACTCGCCATCGCGATAAGCCCGGGTATCATAAAATCCGGCGTGAGCGTATAGTGGTTAAACATCACGCGCGTATCAATATTTATTAAATCCGCGCCCGCGGCGCCGTAGCCGCGCGCGGCGGCGACGCGCGCCACAATCTGCTTTACGTAAGCGTCGATCTGCTGCGCGCGCTGGGCGTTGACGGCGTTTATGAGCAGCTGCAGAGGCTTTCCTCCGCGCTCAAGCGCGTAGTCAAAACCTTCTTTAGGCAGCACGAGCACGGCCTCGGCCTTTCTTTCAATAATAATTTCGGCCGCGTCGGCAAGTCCGCCGGCGTCGGCCGCTTTAAACCAGCCGCTTGCAAAGGCGCGCGCCTCGATTTCGCGCGCGGCGGCCTGCGGTTTTGCCAGCACGGCAAAGCTTATGTTTTTGACTTCGCTCGTCAGCGCGGAGGAAAACATTATAAGCTGCACCACGGGTACGAAGAAAATCGCCGCGATCATTTTTTTATCGCGCCTGATTTGCGTGAATTCTTTTTTTATAAAGCCCATCAGCGCGCGGTATTTTATGTTCATGGCTCTACGTCCGTTTTAAATTTTTTGACCGCGGCGAAAACCATAACGCACGCGAAAATAATTATGCCCGCCAGCGGGCCGGCCAGCGCGGCAAAGCCGGCTTCGCTCAAAAACATACTGCGGCTGAGGCTCAAAAACCACCGCTGCGGGAACAGGCCCGTAAATACGCGGAAAAACAGCGGCATATTTTCCACGGGGAAAATAAAGCCCGAAAATATGAAAGAAGGCAAAAGCCCAGCCGCGAAAGCAAACTGTATGGCCGCCTGCTGGTTGCGCGTCATGACGGAAATCACCAGCCCCAAAGCCAGCGCGCCGGTTATATAAACGCAGCAGGCGAAAACAAACAAAACAAAGCTGCCCAGAAACGGAATGCCGAAAACGTATAAAGCCAGCACAAAAACCGCCAGCACGTCAAACAACGTTAGCGTGAAATACGGGATAAGTTTGCCGAGCACAATTTCCGACGCGCGCGCCGGAGTGGAGAGCAAAAGCTCCATGGAGCCGTTTTCCCATTCGCGCGCGACCGTAAGCGCGGTAAGCACTATCGCCAGGAAGCCGATGATCACGGTATTTAAAGCCGGCACTATGAACCAGCGGGAATTAAGCTCCGGATTAAACAAAAAACGCGTGCGCACCAGCGCCTCCGGATTTGCGGCCGGCCCGACGGCATGACTCCGCCGCGTAAAGTCCGCGTTGATTTTAAGCAGCGCGCCCCTCATATAAGCCTGCGCCATGGCGGCTTTGGCATTATCGCTGCCGTCAAGCAGAAGCTGCGCGCGCGCGGGCGCGGCGAAATCTCCCCTCGCTATATTTTTGCCGAAGTCTTTTTCTATAATCAGCGCGCCCGCCGTATCGTTGCGCCGCAGCGCGGCCTGCGCGGCAAGCATGCCGCGCGCGGGCGTAAAATCAAAATAACCCGCGGCCGAGAGCTGCCGCAGAAACCGGCGCGAAAGCGGGCTCCGGTCATTATCTTGCACGACGAGCGGGATATGTTTGTAATCCAGATCAATAATAAACCCGAAGAACAAAACAAACAGCAGCGGCAGCAGCAGCGCTACGGCAAGCGTGAAAGGGTCGCGCAAAATATGCTTGTATTCTTTAAGCGCGACGGAACGCACCCGCCGCAAAAAAACGCTCACCGCGCGCCTCCCGCGCCCATGGCTTTTATAAAAACTTCGTCCAGATTTTGGGCGTTATAGATTTTTTTTAGTTCCCGCGGGCTCGCCAGCGCGATTATGCGGCCCCTGTCCATAAGCGCGATGCGGGCGCAGTAGCGGGCTTCGTCCATATAATGAGTGGTGACGAAAACAGTTTTGCCGCGCGACGCCAGAGCGCGGATAAGCGCCCAAAAGTCTTCGCGCGAACGCGGGGCGGCGCCTGCGGTGGGCTCGTCCAGGAAAATCAGTTGCGGGTCATGCAGCAACGCGGCGCACAGCGCGACCGTCTGGCGCGCGCCGCCGGGCAAATCGCCGGCGATGGTATCCTGCGGCTCGCGCAGTTTGATGAAGTCAAAAAGCTCTGCCGCGCGGGCCTTAACGCGCGCGGGCGGCATATCGTAAAGGCTGCCGGCAAAGGATATATTCTCGGCTATGCTTAAATCGCGGTAAAGCGTAAATTTTTGCGACATATAACCTATCAGCGGCTTCAATACGGCGGTGGAGGAGGAGACGTCCCTCCCTTCAACCTTAACGCTGCCGCGCGCCGGATTAAGTATGCCGCACAGCGTGCGTATGGTGGTGGTTTTGCCCGCGCCGTTCGCGCCGAGAAAACCGAAAATCTCCCCTCTCTTTACGTCAAAAGAAATGCCGTCCACCGCGTTAAACCCGCCGAAAGACACCGTAAGGTCCCTGACCTCTATTATGTTTTCGTTTGGCCGCGACGCGGCGGTTTCTGTTGTGGACATTCGGTTTATCCGCTACGCAAAAATATATCGGCAAAATTATCGGTGCGGAAGCGCGCGCGCAGCTCCCGCGGCGTGCCTGCGGCAAGCGCGCGGCCTTCGTCAAGCGCGTGCACTTTGGCGCAGGCGGCCGCCTCGTCCATATAAGAGGTGGCGATTATTACCGTCATTTGCGCTCCCGCGAATTTATATATCAAATCCCACAGCTGGCGGCGGCTGAGCGGGTCAACGCCGATGGTCGGCTCGTCCAAAAGCAGCAGCGACGGGCGGTTCAAAAGCACGCACATGAGGCCCAGTTTTTTGTACATGCCGCCGGAAAGTTTGCCCGCCGGCCTGTCCGCAAAAGGCGCCATAGCGGCGGCGGCCAGCAGTTCGCGCGAGCGGGTTTCAAAATCGGCGCGGTTTATATTGTATAAATCGCGGAAAAACAGCAGGTGTTCCATACAGCTTAAGTCTGGATAGAGGCTGGGCTCCTGCGGAAAATAGGCCGTGATTTCTTTGGCGAGCGAGCGCGCAATCGGACGGCCGCAGAGAGTATAAAGGATTTCCCCGCCGTCGGTACGCAATAGGCCCGCCAGGCAGCGCATGAGAGTGGTTTTGCCCGCTCCGTTGGGGCCTATTATGCCGTGCACGCGCCCGCTTTCAAACCGCAGCGATACATCGCGCAGCGCGGCCGCGCCGCCCATTTTTTTGCCGATATTTTTTACTTCCGCGCCGAGCGCAGGCATCAGAAACGCCTCCGGTTAGAATATTAATCCCGCCCCTTTTGGGAAAAGGGGAATTTTTCCCGCAAGGGTGGACGGTTAAAAACAAAGCGAAAGACCGGCGCGCCGCTCTCCTTTACATGGGGGGAGGGGGACGAGGCTAAAAAGACACTTCCACCGTCATGCCGGGTTTTAGGGTGCGCGCGTCGTCATTTTCAAAGCGCGTCTTAACGCCGAAGACAAGGCGGCTGCGCTCCTTGCGCGTCTGCACGTTTTTGGGCGTAAATTCGGCCTCGTCGTTAATCGTTAGTATCACGCCGTCGTAGCATTTTCCGGCTTGCGGCAGGCAGCCTTTGATTTTCCGGCCCGGGCTGATTTCGGACAGAAAATCATGCTCCACGTAAACCCAGGCGTTTACAAAACTCAAATCCGCCACCGTCGCCAGTTTGCGGCCGGAGGCGATAAAATCCCCCTGCTCGTAATATTTGTAAAGCACGCGGCCCTCAAGCGGGCTCGCGACCGCGCACCAGCTTTTGGCCAGAGCGGCGCTGTCATAGCGGTATTTTTTGAGATCGTAATTTTCTTGCGAACCGGCGGAATTTTTGAGCAGGTTTTGCGCGCGTTCGTATTCTTTTTCGGCGATATCGTATTGCAGCCGCGCGCTCTTGCACTCAAGCTCCGCGAGGACATCGCCCTTTTTCACAAGGCTGCCTTCGTCAATATTGAGTTTGGCTATTATGTCGTCGAGCCGCGCGGACACGTCAACTTCCACGGCTTCAATAACGCCGCTGTATCCGAAGGAAGTTTGCCGCAGGAACAGAAGAGCGATGCCCGTAAGTATCAATAAAACCGCCGCCGCGGCAACGACAATCTTTTTCATAAATTATCTCCCGTCAGCTGGCCGGCCGCGCGGCCGAGATTGTCCAAAACGGCCATATTGCCCAGCGTTTGTATGTAAATATCCGCCAGCGCGATTTGGCTTTCCAAAAGGGCGAGATTGGCATTATCAACTTCCAGAAAAGTAAGCGAGCCGGCTTTATAGGCTTCGTAAGTCAGCGCGGCGGCCTCCCGCGCGGCGGCGATCATGCCCTGCGCCAGCCGCGCTTGGTCTTTAAGCGCGCCCAGCATGCCCTGAGAGGAGAAAAACATATTTCTCAGGCTCTCCCCCAAATCTTCTTTCCGGCGGCGCTCCGCCTCGGCCATGTTTTTTTGCGCCGCGCTTTGCCCGCGCGTTTTAGAGGCCTCGTACAAAGGCATCCGCATGCTTATGCCCGCGCGGCCCAAAAACACGTTTTCGTTCACCGGACCGTTAGGGTATTGCAGATAAGCCCCGCCGCTGAGCGCGATCCGCGGGTAAAGCCCCGCTTCAAGGCTGCGCGCGAGGCTGCTGTAATAGCGCTCCATGTCCTCCAGCGCGGCCAGCGCGGGGATATCCTCGTCAAAAATAAAAGCGGAGAATGGCGCGAAAGTTTTCAAAGTTTCTTCAAGCCCGTCGGCGCGTACAAAAGCCGTGGCGGGAGTATCGCGCGCGTCTGGCGCGGCGCGCCAGTCAGTCGGGTACAGAGGGTCTATGCCGTAATCGGAGCCGGTGAGAGTGAATAAATCCCGCAGATGCGCGCCCAGCGCGCTGCGCGCCGCGCTTATATTGACGCGGGCCTTGAGCTCCTGCTTCAATGCGAGAGAAACGTCCAGCCTGCTTTTGCCGCCGGCTTTGAAAGCGGCCCGCACGTCGGCCAGCTGTTTTTGCGCGGCTTTAAGCTGTCCGGCCGTAAGGTAAATATTTTCCAAATCCTCCTGCACTTTAAAATAAGCGCGGCGCGCGTCAAGCAGCGCGGTTTTTTGCGCGAAAGCGGCCTCCCTCTCGGCGGCCTGCCAGGCGCTGCGCGCGCTTGCCGCCGCGCCGCTGCGGCCGCCGTAATCAAACAGTATATATTCCAATGAGGGGCCGGCGGAGTATGACCAGTTGTCCCCGAACTTCATGCTCAACGGGCCCAAATTTATTTCGGGCGTTTGGGAAACCCAGCCCCCGCCCGCGTCAAAATAAAGCGAGGGATAATAAGCCGCGCCCGCGCTTTGGTAAAGCCGCTTTTGCGCCGCGGCCCGCGCCCGCAGCTGTTTTACGCGCGGCGAATGCGCCAGCGCGTCGCGCGAGCATTGCGCGAGCGTAAGCGCGCTTACGCCGTCCGCCGCGCGGCCGCCGGCGGTAAAAACCGCAAGCGTAAAAAACAGCGCAAAAAAGATGGATTTTATTTTAGTCATTATATGCGCGCAGTCATTGCGTCCGTTAATTCTGCCCAGTTGGGGGGGATAATTAGAAAAGGAATGTCCCAATTGAAGGCAGCTAATTATCTTTGGCGGTCATTGCTCCGCTGCGCTCCTCGCAATGACGGATAAAAACACGGCGCAGCTGCGTAAGAAATAAAAAAATGCGCCCGGCGGGAGTTGAACCTGCATTTCCAGCTTCGGAGGCTGGCGCTCTATCCATTGAACTACGGGCGCGGCGCAATG
>JAIRLH010000020.1 GCA_031259485.1 Elusimicrobiota bacterium | reverse complement strand
CTTCAAAAATATTCCCGACGGAGACGTAAAATCCGTCGGTTTTTTGTTTTTATAGAAGAAGACATAACTATAAAAACCGCCGAAGCCGCCCATATTATTGTTTTTAAATGGGAAAGCCCAAGCGGTTTGCCCACGACAAGGCCAAGTAAAACAGCCCGCCGCGCAAATTAGAAACTAAAGCAAAATCCCCGAAGGCATTTCCGCCGGCGGGGATTTTTAATATTTTTTAACTTTGTTTACAAAGATTTTTCCGCGAGCTCAAGCACGGCTTTTGGCGTGCCGCGGTAATCCGTCAGAGAATTGACCGACCACACAATCCCCGCTTTACCGAAGCCTTCTTTTATATCAATGCTTTTTGCCAACGCTGCTTTGGAGGCGTTTTCATAAAGGCTTTGCGCGGAGCGGGTTGTGTAAATCGAAACGGCTATAACCCTTTTCGCCTCTTTTGAAAATTCTTTAACGGCGGGCATGACGTTCTGCCAGAAGGTTTCGTCCTGCCAAGAATAGACGTCGCGGTATTTTTTTATGCCGCCGCTTTTGGCCGCCTTCCTTACCGCTTTTTCTATTTGTGGTACGACAATAGCATTATACTCGTTTTTCTCAAGGCTGATAACGACAAGCGCTTCGTCCCTGCCGTTTTGCGACAAAACGCGCAGCTCGCTTTTTACAAAATCTTCCAGAAGATTTGTTTCGTTGAGCGTTTTGGAAATAACCACCGGCACTTTGGGGGCTGCAAGCTCTATGCCTTCTTCTTTAAGCTCGGCTAGAGCTTCAGCGTCGGAGGAAAGGCCCATTACCACGGGGATATCGCGCTGCGTATGTTCGTCCTGGCTGGTGAAAAACGGAACGACTATAATCGCGTCGCAGCCGGCCGCCTGCAGCTTTTCCACACCGGTTTTAGCCGTAGGCGTTCCCACTTCCAAGAAAGCATTCTCAACGGCGTAAAAGGCTTTCTTGTTATTATTTTCCTTACGGATTTGCTCAACCATGGCTTCAACTTTATCGTTCACGCCCGCAGCGGCCGAGCCGTGCGAAAGCACCAAAAGCCCGGGCCTGTCGTATTGCGCCGCGTTAAGAGCGCCGGCCAGCAGCAGGCATGATAAAACAATGCCCGCAGTTGGCAGTTTCTTCATAATATTTTTCATTTTGCTTCTCCTTTGTTTAATTTTTTAAGCGAAAGCAACATCGCGCAAAAGCACATTGCCGCGCCCAAAGCATACGCGGCCCTAAAGCCGCCCAGCAAATTTCCCGCGCCGCGCAGAGCGAAAACCGCTTCAAACACGGCTACGCCGCATAACATTCCCACGCGCCCGACCATGCGGTGCGCGCCCGACACCATACCCTCCTTATTTTCCGGCGCCATCGACATCACAAAATTGTTGTTGGAAGTGATAAAGAAAGCAAAAGCTATGCCGGTTAGCACGAAATATAAAGCCGCATAATATATCCCGTCATAATTCATAATAAGCGCAAAGCCCGCCAACGCACATGATGCCATAAACATTGACGCCGCGCAGAGCATCCGCGCCGGTATTTTGTTTGAAACCCTGCCGGACGCAATACCGGCCAGCATGTACGATACGGAATATATCATAAATAACGCGCCCGTCGCGGCAGGGGAAAGCCCTTTTACCTCCGCCAGATAAAACGGCATCAAAAAGTTTGTGCCCGCTAAAAACGCCGAGACCAGAAACATCGCCAGATTGGCAAAACCGAAAGCTGCATTGCCGAACAGCGTTAAATCCAGCAGCGGATATTTTGTTTTTTTCTCTCTCGCAATAAACATACCGAAAAACAAAACCGCGGACAACAGGCAGCTTATCATCAACGGCGCGCCCCATCCGTGTATGCCGCCTCTGTTTATCCAGAAGGCGAACAACAGCGCCGTAATAAAACTCAGCGCCGCGCCAGTAATATCAAAACGCGCCTCCGTTTTTGCGGCCGTATTTTTTTGCGGGACTGAATACCGCAAAATCATTACCGCCAAAATACCCACGGGCAAATTGATAAAAAATACCCACCGCCAGGAAGCCAGCCCCGTTATAATCCCGCTCAGCGGCGCGCCCAGCGTTATGCCCAAAGCCGCCGCGCCGGCAAGAATGCCGAAAGCCATGCCGCGCAACTCTTTGGGCAGGTACTTGGGTATCATAGCCTGCGGCAGCGCGTACAATATGGCCGCGCCTATGCCCTGTAAAAGCCTGCCGGTGACAAGTAAAAACAATGAAGGCGCCGCGCCGCACAGCATGGAGCTTAAAGTAAAAATAATAAAACCCGCGATGAAAAGCGGCTTAAGCCCTATTTTATCGCCCAGTTTGCCGAATATCAGCAGCAGTGACACAACTGTCAGATTATACGCCATGGCCACCCAGGACACATCGGCCGTGGAAGCCTTAAACCCCGCGGCTATTGAAGGCAGGGACACGTTTATTATATACGTGTCCAGATTAACCATAAAAGAAGCTACGGATATCGCCAAAACAAGAAGTTTATTTTTTGATATAAATTTTAACGCGCTCATAAAGCAAAGGCCGCCTCTTCTCGTGCAGCCTGATATTTTGCTTCAATATTTTCATTTTTGAAACCGAGCTTCTCCGCCGTGCGGCCTATCTGCCAGTAATTTTCCCCGTTGGCCATGCATGCTATGTTTATCACGGAATCCATATTCGGCGTGGGGATATCGAGTTTTTTTGCAATCGTCGCCATGGGCACAAGGCTGTATGGAATGTCTTCCGTCACATAGCGGTGTTTCATGCCGTCGGGCGAAAACTGGATATTGTAAGCCGAAATACTTTTTATCGCCTCATATATGCCGCCGCAATTTAAGTTATATATCTTGCACATTGTCTCCAGAAAAGTCGGCGGATTTGGAAAGAGTTTTCCGGCCACGCTTATGCGCTCTTCATCCACCGCTTCCATTACTTTGCCTACGCACGGGGTAATATCGTAATGCGAATAGCGGTAAGGCCCCATTTGTTCAATGCGGCTCATATTGAGCAGCGTGGGGATTGTATGAAGCACGGCGCTAGGATTGCTGAAGCTCGTCTGCCAGACGCTGTGCACTTTTTTAAACTGCGGGTAAATAATGTTTAGTTTTTTCAAAGCCTCATCGCTTTTTTCAATGGGAACGGCGGAAAAATAAACATTATCTTTTATCGCTTTAATAAACACTTTGCCCGCGCCCGTGATTTTTGCGGTATAAACTAGGGAAGAAGTCTCGCAAGGGATAAAAGCGTCCTGCATGCCGATGTTTTTAAGTTCATTGTAAAATTTTAAAGCAGAAAACCCTCCGCACGGGAATAATACTATTGCCCCATTTTTCGCATGCCTGATTATAAGGTCGGTGTAAACTTCCTGCGCGAAGGCAGGCAGTATTAACATAATTATATCCGCGTCTTTTAAGACGGCCGGCACGTCCTCCGTAATTACCTTCGGGCTTGCAAACTGCGGTTGCCGCCCGCTTGAAGTAAAGCCTTCAATTTTTATCCCCCCCGTTGAGCGGAGCAATTTTATGTTTGTGGAATGTTCTTTTACGGCAGCCAGACTTACGTCGTAACCGGATAAAGCCATGTCCGCGCTCATCGCTACGCCGCCGTGACCGGCGCCTAAAACCGTTATTTTCATATTTAAGCCGTTCCTTGTTGAATTTATAGCCATAATATTGTTTATCAGCGAAATAATGTTAGCTACTACTAACATTATACAAAAAAAAGCAGCTTTCGCCAACAAGTCCGCCTGCGTCACAATTGCGTCGTCATATGGCAAAAATAAAATAGGCAAAATCTGTGGGGATATTTTTTTACTTATATAGATTTTCATAAAAATTATTTATTTTTTACAAAATTTTATATATAATAATATCCTAAATATGCTTTTTAATATCCGCACGGGGAAACATGCACAAACCTATAGTTATTTCAGATATTTCGCTCTCCTTTCCGGATAAAATGTGCTTTGCGGATTTCAGCTGCATAATCCAGCCCGCGGCGCGCATTGCCGTCATAGGCCGCAACGGCGGCGGCAAAAGCAGCCTGCTCAAAATTCTGACGGGCCTTATGCAGCCTTCTTCAGGAGAGATAAGCAATACCGAAAATCTGACAATATCATACGTCCCGCAGATAATAACGGACCGGCCCTCGCTCAGCGGCGGCGAGCGCTTTAATAAAGCGCTGACTTCCGCGCTGGCGCAAAATCCCGACGTTCTCCTGCTTGACGAGCCCACCAACCACCTTGACGCGCGCAACCGCCGCGCGCTTATGCAGATGCTCAGGTTTTACGCAGGCACGCTTATCATAGTATCGCACGACAGGGAGCTGCTCAAAAATACCGCCGCTACGCTGTGGCATATAGACAACGGGCATATCAATATTTTCAACGGCAGTTATGAGGATTATCTGGAGCGGCAAAAAATACAGCGCGCCGCGGCGCAAAGAGAGCTCTGCCTGCTGGATAAAGAAAAAACCCTCGCCCACAAAGCATTAATGAAAGAACAGGCCCGAGCCGCGCAAAGCCGCAAACACGGGGAGCGACTGAGTAAAACAGGCAAATGGCCGCCGATAATCGCGGGCGGCAAAAAGCGCCAAGCGCAAAATACCGCCGGCGCAAAATACGCGGGAATTAATGAACGGCGCGCGCAGGTGCACGAGAAACTTTCTTCCCTTTACATACCCGAAATCATAAAACCAAAATTTTCCATAACGTCCGCGCAGGCGCAAAGCGGCGCCATAATTATAGTGCAGGACGGCGCGGCCGGCTACGGCGGGCGGCCGCTGCTGGAGGGTATAAATTTCTCCCTCGCCGGCAATGAGCGCATGGCGATAACTGGCGGCAACGGCTCTGGCAAGACTACATTGCTCAAAGCGTTAATGCGCGACGGCGGCGTAAAAACCTCCGGCGGCTGGACGCTGCCTAAAAAAGAGGACATAGGATACCTTGACCAGCATTACGCGAATATAGATTATGACAAAACCGTATTTGAAAATATAAAGCGGCTTATGTCCGCGGCGGCCCACGCGCAAATAAGGGATTTTTTGAATGATTTCCTGTTCCGCAAACAGGGCGAGGTTAATTGTTCGGCGGCCACCCTGTCCGGCGGGGAGCGCGCGCGCCTGAGCTTTGCGCTTATCGCCGCAAGAACTCCCAAGCTGCTGATACTGGACGAGATTACCAATAATATAGACCTTGAGACCAAAGACCATCTCGCGCAGATACTGAAAGACTTTCCGGCCGCGCTGATAGCCGTATCGCACGAACGCGGCTTTCTGGAAGAAATAAATATTACGAAATATTATGACGTTGAAGGCCGGCGCGCAAAATAAAACAGCCCGCTTTACAAAGCGGGCTGCCGCAAATTGCGCGGGCTATTACTGATACGGCTATTTAATTTTAAG
>JAIRLH010000097.1 GCA_031259485.1 Elusimicrobiota bacterium | reverse complement strand
GTTAAATTAAGCGATGCATTGCGCCCGTCAATACATATTATCTGGTCGGTGGCTATTGGCATGTAAAGCACGTATTTCTTCCTTGGCGCAATGCCTAAAAGAAACCCGTTGTCAAGCGGCCCTATAAAAGTCGCCTTGCCGGTGGTTTCTATTACGGAGGAAAATTTATCACAGATAAGGTAGGTAATGCCACTTTGCTGATGACGCTCCATTGAACAGCTCGGGAAGCTGATATCAAGCTCGCCGTAGTTATAAGGATTGCGCCCGCTTACCAGCTTAAACATTTTTATGGCATTATTTACGGTTTTAAGAATAATTATTTGTTCGGCGGCATTGCTCCTGTTCACGGCTTTTCGGTACTGCGGAAATGCAATTGCCGCAAGTATGCCGATTATCAAAACCACAACGAGAAGCTCTATTAGCGTGAACCCGCAGGAAGGAAATTGATAGCGCGCTTTTAATTTCTTGTGATTATAAAACATATCTTTTCTCCTGTAAGCAATGGCATGAAGTTAAGATATATTATACCACAACAGAGCCCCTTTTGCACCACTCTGATTAATGCAGCCTTTGTATCAGGTCTTTTACGGCCGGATTTTTGTTTTTGGAGGCCGCTTCAAGCAGCTCGCCTATATTGGATGTATCCGCGCCGTTTTTTATAAGCGCGTTTATTATCTCTGGTTCGGGGTTATTTGCGGCGGCGGTAAGCAGCGGCGTGATGCCGCCGTAATCTTTGGCGTTGACGTTCGCGCCGGCTTGCACCAGCGCGTCTATTATTGCAGGGTTTTTTGCCGCCAGCGCGGCTACGAGCAGGGCCGTATCGCCGGCTTCGTTGACGGCGTTGACGTCTGCGCCTGCTTTAATTAAAATATTTATGATTTCTTCGGCCTGAGTATGCGCCGCGGCGTACATAAGCGCGGTTATGCTGCGGCTGCCCTTAAGCATTACATGTATATTGACGCCTCCGCCCAAAGCCATGCGCAGCGCTTTGACGTCCCCCTTTTCCACCGCGTCGGAAAAGGCCTTATTATTGTACCACACTTTTTTGCTTTTGGAGTTTTGCGGCTTGGCCGCGTCTTGGCGCGCGGCGGGCACGGGATTTCTCTCCTCAGCAAGTTTATCCATATATTTTTTTACAGCTTCGCTTTTATTTTTGGCCGCGTATTCCTGCAGTTGTTTTATGTCGCCGGTTTCCGCTCCGGCTTCTATGAGCGCAGTCAGCACTTTTTCATTTTGATTGCCGGCGGCGGCCATCATAAGCGGCGTCAAACCCTGCGGGTTTTTGGCGTTTACATCGGGCGCGAAAGCGGCTATAATTGTTATGAGTTTTTCGTTGGCGTTCTGCTCCGCGGCGAGCATTATCGGCGCGAGGCCCGCGTTATTGGGCGCGGCGGCTTCGGCGTGTTCTTTTAAAAGCGTTTCGGTTATAATTTCATTCTTATTATAAGCGGCGGCGAGGTGCAAAGGGCTGTCCCCGAATTTATTTTTGGCGTTAATATCCGCGCCCGCTTTAAGCAGCACGCTGATATTATCCGGCGTTTCATTGCCGCGCGCGGCGAGATGCAGCGCGGTGTCGCCGTTATTATCGGTTATTTTTATGTCCGCTTTGTTTTTTAGAAGAAGGTTTATTATTTTGACGCTTTCCGGATGCAGGCGCGCCGCCACCATGAGAGGGGTTTGGCCCGCGCTGTCCTGCGCGTTAACGTCCGCGCCGTTTTTGATAAGCGCGTCAACTATCAAAGGCGGACGGCTTGCGGCGGCGTAAAGCAGCGGCGTCACTTTTTGCGCGGGTATGATGAGCTCGTTTACGTCCTCTCCGGCTTTGATAAGCTCGGAAACAATATCATGGTTAAGTCCCGCTATGGCCAGATATAAAGGCGCAGACTGCTGCGGCGCGGAGGGATTTTGTATATCGGTAAAAGGCAGCTCCCGCCGAAGGGTTTCCAGATCGCCCGACTTTAGCGCGTCAAGGAAAGACTGCGCCTTATCCCAAGGCGTTTTGATTATGAGCCGGCCAGCCATGCTTGGCACTTTAACATTGGTGTTTTTGTAGGCGGTATCCAAAAGCCGCTCCGCATCCTGAGGCCGGGCGCCGGCTATAAGCAGCGCGAGAAAAACTTCCTCGTTATAATTGCTTTCAGCAGCGCGGCTCAGCGCGTCATAGCCCTGATTGTCCAGCGCCGTCAGATTTACGCGTCCCGAATTAGCTATCGCGCTTATCAGCTTTTCATTGGCGGAAGTTTCCACCGCGTAATGCAGAGCGGTGCGGCCTTCTTCATCAGGGGAATTAAGGTCTATATCCGTGGTGGTTATAATGCCGGCGGCGCCGAGGTCGTCCGAAAGCTGCACGGATTTTATGAAACCCGCGTTCTTGTGCCAGACGTCGGGTTTCTTATCCTTCTTGGCGCAGGCCGCCGTAAAGAGGGCGCAAATTATAAGGGGCAAAACAAAATATTTCATGCTATTATCCCGCCGCCCAGCGTTAAATCTCCGTTGTAAAATACCGCGCTTTGGCCCGCGGTGACCGACATTTGAGGCTCGTCAAAATCCACGCGCGCGCTGCCGTCTTCAAACGGGGTTATGAGCGCCGGCGCCTCTTTAGCCTGCCTGCGGATTTTGACTTGCGCGCGCAAAGGCCCCGCCGGCTGCGCTATTGAAAGCCAGTTGAGTTGGCGCACCAGCATTGTTTTTGAATATAAGTCTTCTTTAAAACCCGCAATAATTTCATTGCGCGCTGCGTCTATTTTGACCACGTAAAGCGGCTTGTGCGTACCGCCGCCGACAAGGCCTTTGCGCTTGCCGATGGTATAATTCCAAATCCCTTCATGGCGGCCGATTATATTGCCTTTCATATCCACAATATTGCCCGGATTCGGGGATAATTTGAGGATATCATTATAATCTCCGCAGTAAAAATCCTGGCTGTCGGGTTTATCGGCCACGGGCAGATTGTGTTGCGCGGCAACGCGGCGGACTTCCGCTTTCGTGTATCCGCCAAGCGGAAACAGCGTCTGCGCCAGCTGCTGCTGGCTGAGTCGGTATAAAAAGTAAGTTTGGTCGCGCGTTTCGTCTGACCTCTTTATGCTTTAACCCTGCACCATTTTTGGGTATAATGGGTAAAGACATTAAAGAAATCAAGAGAAAGGGTAAAGACCCTCACTCCCCGAAGTGCATAGCCCTCTTTA
>JAIRLH010000054.1 GCA_031259485.1 Elusimicrobiota bacterium | reverse complement strand
CGGAGGCGGCAAAAGACTGCTGGAAGATTTTGCAAACCCCGATTCAAAATACCGCGCGAACTGCGTGCCCGTAATCGGCTCGCTGCAGCAAAACGGCTACAGCTCCGAGGAGATAAAAGCCATAAATGAAACGCGCAAAATTCTGGAGCTGCCCGATATTAAAGTGCGCCCGCACACAGTGCGCGTGCCTGTTGAAACGGGCCACAGCCTTTGCGTCACGGTGCGCGCCAAAGAAAATTTTGATCTGGATAAAATCGCCGCGCTGCTCAAAACTCAGGCCGGCGTTATTTATACGGGCGAAATTTACACGCCTAAAGAAATCGCGGGCACGGACGAGGTTTATATCTCCCGCCTGCGTTTGGACGCGGAGGATAAAAATATCATGCATATGTGGATAGCTTGCGATAATCTGCTTAAAGGCGCGGCCTTAAACGGCCGGCAGATAGCGCAATACCTGCTGGAGCGTTTTTTGAATGATTAAAACACTTCTCAACGGCGCGCGCGGCAAAATGGGCGCGGCCATAGCGCAGATTATAGCCTCTAATCCGGCCTATAATATGCAAATTACCGCGCAGCGCGACGAAGACCTGCTGCAGACGGGCGAAGACTTTGATTTGGTTATAGACTTCTCCCACCCGAGCGGCGCGCAGCAGGCTTTTGAGATTGCTTTAAAACAGAAGGCCGCTTTTCTCACCGGTACCACGGGGCTGCCTGCGGATTTTATCGCGCTGCTGAAAGAAGAGCGGGCCGTGCCGGTTTTTTATTCCCCCAATGTAAGCATAGGCATGCACTTGTTTACAAATCTTGCGCGGGCGGCAAATAAACTCTTTGCCGTCTATACAAAAGATTTGTACGAAAGCCACCACGCGCAAAAAAAAGACGCGCCCAGCGGCACGGCCAAAAGCCTGGCCGCGGCAATCGCCTTTCCGCAGGAACGCATTATTTACGCGCGCGCCGGCACCGACCCGGGCACGCATACCATAAAATTTACTTCGCAGTACAAAGATGAGGAAATCAGCATAACGCACCGCGCTTTGGACAGGTCTTTATTCGCCTATTCCGCAATAATAATAGCGCGTTGGCTTGTGCGCCAAAAGCCCGGGTTCTACGATATGTCGGATTTTGTTGAAAAATAGGCTAAGGGATTGTTATTATTTTCATTGCAAAATCTGGATTTATTTAGTATAAAAAATAGATGTTTATACTAAAACTCCCGGGGATATTGCAATGGAACTCAACAAAAAGGGTTTTACACTAATTGAATTACTTGTAGTCGTTTTGATCATCGGCATACTCGCCGCTATCGCTTTGCCGCAATACCGGCTTGCTGTAAATAAAAGCAAAACAGCGCAAATTCTGTCTTTGATAAAAAACATCGGACAGGCGCAGCAAATATATTATTTAACAAATGATAAATACGCCGAGAAATTTGAAGATTTGGATATAACCCTTCCCAAAGATGCCACCTCTTGTGGTTACGACGGATATTATGCTACTGATTGTAAAAATATTGGAAGCTGGAAACTTACCATGTCCCATGAATCTTATTACGGCGGTATGTATAATGCTTACCCTCCCGACCAAAAACTACTGCCGTGGATACGATTTACAAATCAATTAGTAAACGGTCAGAAAGGCCTTGGTTGCTATGTGCCTAAGGATACCGTAGCCGATAAGATTTGTCAACTTTTAGGCGGCAGATTGACATATACTGGCGAAGGCTCTAAGGTTTACGCATTAAATTAACGGGTAAAAAAACCGCGACTTACATGCGGAGTTTTATTAAATATTGGCAATTAATTTGCATCATTAATATATGAATTTCGTGCCGGCATTAAAGAGGTCCATTTTTTATATAATAAATTAATGAAAATACATTTTGTGGGTATCGGCGGCATAGGCATGAGCGCATTGGCCCAGCTGCACGCTATGGCGGGCGAAGAAGTAAGCGGCTCCGACCGGCTTATAAACAAGGGTTTTACCAAACTGCCGGTGTGGGAGCACCTTAAAAAACTTGGCGTGAAAATCTACCCGCAGGACGGCAGCGGCATAGACTCCAAAACGGATGCAGTGGTGCTTACCTCCGCCATAGAGCCCGATAATGTGGAAGTCGCCAAAGCCAAACAATTATCCATACCTATTTTACACCGCTCCGACCTGCTGGCAAAACACGTCAAAGAAAGCCGAACTATAGCCGTCTCCGGCACCAGCGGCAAAAGCACCACCACCGCCATGCTGTTTGAAATTTTAAGACACGCGGGCAAAGACCCTTCGCTCATTACCGGCGGGGTTTTGCTGTCGCTGCAGCAGGAGGGCTACTTTGGCAATATTTACAAAGGAAAAAGCGATATGCTGGTGATAGAAGCCGATGAAAGCGACGGCACTTTGGTAAACTATCACCCCAAAATCGGCGTTATGCTTAACCTAGCCAAAGACCATAAGGAGCTGGACGTGCTGAAAGGTTACTTCCAGAAATTCAGCATTAACTGCGATACTTTTATTATCAATGAGGAAGAAAAACTTTTAAAAGAAATAGCTGGGCAGTATAAAACATTCGGCATCAAAAAAGGCGGCGTGCACGCGCGGAATTTGAAACTCACGGGTTTCGGCTCTATATTCGCCGTTGAAGGCGTGCCTTTTAAACTGAATATCCCGGGCGAACATAATGTCAAAAACGCGCTGGCCGCAATTACCGCAGCGCGCGAAGCCGGCGTAGATTTAAAAACCGCGAGCGAGGCGCTGGCTAATTTTAAAGGCGTGCATCGCAGGTTTAATACAATCGGCGTAATTAATGATATAGAAGTTGTGGATGATTTTGCGCATAATCCGCATAAATGCGCGGCAACGCTTCAGGCGGCGCATCTGCGCGGCAGACGGGTATTGACGTTTTTCCAGCCGCATGCTTTTGCCTCGGTGCAGCTTTTAAAAGAGGAGTTTATAGAAGAATTTGCCAAAAATATCAAAAAGAACGACCGTCTTTACCTGGGCGAGATTTATTATGCCGGCGGCACAATTACGCAGGGCGTGAGCAGCAAATGGATTTACGACGGGCTTAAAAAGAAAAAGATTAATGTTAAATATTCAGAGCAGCGCGAAAAGTTTATAACCGAAATCGCCCGCGCAGCCAAACCAGGGGATATTATACTTGTTCTGGGCGCGCGAGATCCTACGCTTACAGACTTTGCCCGTCGGATTTTCAAAGAAATCCAAAATAAAAATGTATAATTATATTGTTATATAAATGGAGAATGGTTGTTAATGCAGGTCTAATACGCCTGTTAAAATTTTTCTGTTTTTGGAACCCTGCGAAGAACAGGGAGAGCTTTTGAGAATTCAAAAGCACTATTTCGGTCCAAAAACAGCTCGTTATCAGGCACAAAATGTTGGAACTTATAATCCCGATATTTTGTGCCGAGCGTTTGCCGCCTTTTGGCGGCAAACCACGGCTGTTATGTTTGGGTTACCGAAATAGGCTCAAATATGACAGCCGTTTTTGCTGGTAAAAATTAAGGATACCGAGGTAAAAGTATGAGAAAGGAAAAAGGATTTACATTAATAGAATTACTTGTTGTCGTATTAATTATAGGCATTCTTGCCGCCATTGCTTTGCCGCAGTACGAAACGGCGGTGCTAAAAAGCAAACTGTCTACCGTAATGGCTAATCTTGCGACAATTAAAAAGGCCGAAGAAGTATTTTATTTGATTAATGGATATTACACTCAGGATATTTCAATATTGGATGTTAATATTCCCCAATGCGTTTATAGAACTTATGGTATTATGGATTGCGAAGGGATTTCTTACTATGACCATGATGCTGCTGTTACCGGAAGTTATGGCGAAAGAATAAGCGGATATCTTTATAATTCTGACAGAACTTCTTGGCGCATTGGGTATAGAATGGTATTTGATCGCACCATTATAAACGCTGGAAAAGTTTATTGTGTTGTAAGTAACACTTCTGATAAAGCCGCCGTAAAGGTATGTGAAAGTTTATCAAAAAATAAAATTAGTAGTACTGAGTGGGAACTATAGAAAACATAAATTTTTGTTAAATCCGGATAC
>JAIRLH010000178.1 GCA_031259485.1 Elusimicrobiota bacterium | reverse complement strand
GTTGATATATATTTTTACGAACATGTCGCCCAAAACCCGCGTGCCGGCCATATATTTACCGTATTATTCCTTTGGGCCGGCAAATGGCTGTTTGTAATAGCCAACGCCGCGGTGCAGACGGGGCTGGCGTTTTCCGTTTTTTATTTCATTTTTATGCGCAAGCCGGATTTCAAAACCGTAAAAGACATTTATCCTTTCGCTCTAATCTGTCTTTTAAGCGTTATGGCCGTCGTCTCGCCGGACAATGTTCTTTTCTGGATAGGCGGCGCCTGTAATTACAGCTGGATGATGCTTTGTTTTATGATTGTGCTGATACTGTTGCGCGGGCTTGCGCTGGGTAGAGATAAAGTAAAAAACAATCCTTTTATAATGTGGGGATTATTGGCTTTGTGCTTTCTGGTTGGCGACAGCAACGAAAACAACGGGCCCATGGCATTAGGTCTTTTTGCGTTTACGGCCGTCGCGTGTTACATACGCGGTATAAAACTGCCAAAATGGTTTTACTTTGCGCTTACCGGTATCATTTTAGGCCTGCTTTATATGTTTACTTCGCCGGCGCTTTATACAAGGGCAAATAATGTTCTCCCATTTTTTTATGTGGATTCTTCTTTTACGCAGAGGCTATTCTTCCATCTGTATAAAGAAAATCATCTTATATTCGGCAACCTTCTTTTAGCGCCCGCCGCGGGGCTTATCCTTATAATGGCTCTTGCGCTGGAGACAAAAAGAACTCTTTCTAACAACGACGCTTGGACGGCGGCAGTGTGCCTTGGCTCCTTTGTAGCGCTTTCATTGGCGCTGTCAATGGCGCCGGCGTCGGCAAGAGCGTTTTATTCGGCCTCGGTGTTCGGGATAATGGCATTTTTACTTATGGTAAAATTTCTTTGCGAAAGATTCGGCAAAAATATATTGCGGCCTTTGTTTTTTATAGCCTTAATAGTGTTCATAGTATTTCTGCCCGCGTTTACCCTGCCGTATCTGGATTTGCGCCGCCAGGATCGGGACCGCCAAGCCGTTATCAAAAGCGCGCGCGGCGATATCTGCGTTCCGCCGCTTACCGTAATTGCCGGCCCCACGTCCAATTTATCGCTTACCTTTTATGAACCCGTGATGTCGCCGCGCTTTAAAGAGGTAAATAAATTAAAACATGATGTGCGCGTATGCCCTGCCGAGAAAGGGCTTTTTATTGGACTTCCGGAGCTTAAGATTTATTAGCATACCATACCGCTTTTACTTAAGATACTCGGCTTCAAGCGTATCATAGCGCGCCACAACGGCGGCTATGAAACGCCGCTTGTCGTTATAGCTGCCCGGGAAGAAGCTCCCCTTGAATCCCGCTATAACGATATTGCGCAGCTGTTTTTGGGTGAGTTTTATATTATTGCAGAGCAGTTCCAATTCTTTGGTGGAGCTCGTCGCCGAAACAAGCCTGTTGTCCGTGCATATGCTGACGGAAAGGCCGGCCTTTATCATGCGCCCCACGGGATGCGCGGCGACGGTTTTGATTGATGGCAAAGTCTGCAGATTGCTGGTTATGCAAACTTCCACGCCGATACGCTCGCCCGCGATATAGCTTGCAAGCTCTTCAACGTACTTTTTGCCGCCGGTTATTTTTTTGTCCTTTATCATTTTATAGTCAAACAAAAAAGTGCCGTGGCCTATGCGGTTGGCATGGCAATCGGTAATAGCCTGAAAGATGGATTCCGGCCCGTAAGCTTCCCCCGCGTGGACGGTTTTGCGTATAAAAGCCTCGTGCACATATTGGTAAGCGCGGCGGTGTTCCTCCGCGGGATAGCCGGCTTCCTCGCCGGCAAGGTCAAAACCTACTATCGGCAGGCCCTCTTTTTTAAGCGCAACGGCCGCGCGCGCAAGCTCGTCTGAAGCGATGGCAAAAATCTGCTCCTTGTCCGCATGGACAAGCGTCTGGAACAAATAGGCGTAATACGGCGAAGTCTCCCTGCTGAAGCTGCGCATGGCGCACAGTATAAGGCCGTAATGAAATTCTATATCCGTCCCACTTTTTACTGCCGCGCTTTGATTATGCTCACGCTGCGCGCGCCGCAGGCCGCGCGCGGCTGCGCGCACCGCGGCGTCGGGAGTAAGTTTCTTGGCATAGGAATAATGCAACTGCGGCGCAAAGCGTACTTCTATATAACGTACTCCCTCGGCCAGGCAGTCCCGCGCCAGCTCGTATGCTATGCGCTCTATGTTTTCCGCGCGCTGCATTACGGCGGTGGTATAGCTGAAACCGCGCAGATATTCGCCCAGATTTTTATACTTTTCTTTAAAAACGGTTTTTTGGAGGCCCTGCGGCGTGTAAGCCGGCAGCGCGACGCCCTCTTTTTTCGCGAGCTCTATAAGCGTAGTCAGGCGCAGCGAGCCGTCCAGATGCAAATGCAAATCCGCCTTGGGGATTTTAGCCAGAAACGCGCGCGGGAAGCAATGCTGCGCGGATAACTTGCCGGCCATTTTATTTCCACCCCCACTTCTGGCCTTTGGGAGTGTCTTTCACCGTTATAC
>JAIRLH010000170.1 GCA_031259485.1 Elusimicrobiota bacterium | reverse complement strand
TTCGCGGCGGAAAAATCCCTTAAGCCGATAATTATCGCAAGCCCGTCGGCGCGCGCTGCGGCGCTGATGCGGGCCAAATCCCGCGGGTAGTGCTGGTTATCGGCGTCTATGGTCAGAATATGCGTAAAGTTATTGGCCTTGGCATAAGCCGCGGCCGCTTTTATCGCCGCGCCTTTGCCGCGGTTTTGGGGGAAAGAAATATAAGGCAGCCCAAAATCTTTGAGGACTTGCGCCGCGCCGTCGGTGCTGCCGTCGTCAACTATCAAAATATCTTTAAAGTATCCGCGCACGCCGCTTACGACGGCCGGCAGCGTTCCGGCGTGGTTATAAAGCGGTATAACCGCCAGCGGCCTGTAGTTCACTTAACTTCCCCGCGCAGCCATTTTTGGCAGAAAGTTTCAAAAAACTCGGGTTTGGCCACAAGTATATTATTTGTGCGTTTGTCCAACATCATGTGCACGCTGCAGCCGGTTGTCATAAGGCGGTTGGCGTCGTCAAAAATCTTAAACTCAAAATCCAGCCGCGCGGCGGGGTTGAAATGCAGCATTGCGCGTATTGTATAAACTTTGCCGAATTCAAGCGGCGCAAAATAATCCGCGTAAAATTTACGCAAAGGGATTATAACGTTATTTGCCGCAAAATCCGCATAACCTATGCCGTGTCTGTCGCACAACGACACGCGGGCTTCCTCAAAAAAACTCGCGTAATTTCCGTGCCACATTATGGCGAGCGGGTCAAGCTCGTCAAAGCGCACGGCGCGGCGGATTTCCGCCGTCAGCGGCGCGGGATTGCCTTGGATTTGCTTAAAATATTCTGTTTTCATAAGTCTACCGCCAGAGTGAAGGAAGAAGTTGTTTTTTCGCCGCTTTTCACTGTTGCGTCAAAGCAGTTTTCATGGCGCGATGGCGCGATGATTATTTCAATCTCTTCCCCGGCGCGCACCGGCGCGCTGAATTTGGCTTTTTTGATTTCCTTAAGTTTTGCCGCGCGGCCCGCGCGCGCGCCGATTACAAAAACGGCCATTTGTATCTGCGCTACGGCCGGCAGCACGGGCTCGCCCGGGAAGTGCCCCGCGAAAGCGGGGAAATCCGCCGGCAGCTTAAAGCGCGCGCCGCCTTCTGTTGGCGTATATAAATTTTTTATGGCTTCAGTTGTCGTCATATAATTTTATTCTGCCGTCTTTGCTTTTATATAAAATCCCGCCGTATTCGGCCGTTTTTATAAGCGCGGCGCGATTATAGTAAAAATTCCAGAAGAACCGGCCCATATAACTTACCGCGCGGCGCGGCAGCGGGCGCATATAATCATGCACGGCTATCTGGTTAGGGCTGAGCGTGAAGTCCGCCATTTTTATGCCGATTTCATTGAGCGCAACAAACCTGTTTCCCGCCGCCAGAGCGGTAAAGAATACGGCGCCCTCAATATCGCCGTAATACAGGCGTGTGTCTTCAGCGGGCGCGGCCTTCGGCGCGCGGACGTCGTAAATCACGCTCGCGTTGGGTTTTTGCATGCCCGCGCAGCCGCCGAGCAAGAAACACAAAAGTAGCGGCGGCAGCGTTTTTTTGCAGTTATTAAGCAGCGCGGGCAGCAGCCAGACGCTCAGAAAGCCGGCCGCGCTTATGCCTATGGTTATCATGTATCCCATTGCAAAAAGAGCCTTATGCTCCGCAAAAATAAGCTCGCCGAAACTGGCCAGAGTCAGCAGCGCCGCGGCAGCCACGGCGCGGGAAGGGTATAAATCCCCGTCCGCGCGGGTTTTCTGGTGGATTATAAAGACGGCATAATCCGCCCCTAGACCTATGACAAGCGGAAGCGAAAACAGCGAAAATAAATTCAGCCGCACGCCGAACAAAGCCGATATAATAATTATAACAGAAATGGCGCAGGTTATAGGCATAAACGCCAGCAGCGCGAGTTTTGCGCTGCGCAAAGCAAAAAGCAGCAGCAGGAAGTCCGCCGCCAGCACGCCCGCCGTAACCGCGGCAAGAGTTTTTAATACGGAAGAAAATAATTCTTCCCTCAATAAATTTTGCGATATAAGCGCGGCCCTGCCCGTAAAATCAGGCGGCAGCGCGATATTCTGCTCGGCCGGCATTATATGCACAACGGCCGCGCGGCCTTCGTAATAAGCGAAAGGATTATAAATTGCCGTCAGGTCAAAAGGCCTTGCGCCTGCCGGCGGCATGCCGGTTTTAAGAAAAGCGTAAAAGCCGTAAAAAGCCGAAGGCTTAAGGCCGTATTGCCGCGCCGCGGCGGAAAGCCGTTTTTTAAGTCTATTTATTTTCCCTTGCGTCCAAAATTTATGCCAGCGCGTTTTGTTTGCCTGCGCCGCCTCCGCGGGGAGGAGCAATTCGTTAAGCGGCGGATTTACGCCGGTGGCCCGCGCGAAGGCAAAGCTGTTTTTAAGCGCGTCCTCCCTGTCCGCGCCGAAGATAAAAAGCAGGCTGCCGTTTTGCTGCGCATTGCCGGTAATGGCGTCGAAGGCAGCCCTGTCTTTCGCGAACTGCGCCGAAACCGTATTTAAGGAATCAAGCGAAGCGTCAAATTTTAAATGCCGCGCGCACAATAACCCGCCCGCCAAAAGCGCGGTTATAAGCAGCGCGCGGAGCCAAGTCCGTCCGCGCGACGGCAATTTAAAATTATGTTCCGGCGCGTTTTGTTTTTTGAAGATAAGCGGCGCGGCGGAAAAAGCGATAAAAAAAGCGTAAAGCAGACCGCCGGCGGCAAAGACGCCTATCTGCCTCAACAAAGGTATGCCGGAGAAATAAAGACCGGCGAAAGCGGCAAGAGAAGTCGCCGCGCTTACGCATATCGGCGCGGCCATTTTTTTTATCACCGTAGCCGTGCTTACGGTCTGCGGGCTTGCCTTCATGGCAAAATAAATATAAATAGCGTAATCCACCGCCAAACCCATGAGGACGGAACCGAAACCCAAAGTTATGCCCGAAAGCCCGCCGTAAACAAAAGCGGCGAAAACTGCGGCCGGCGCGAACACCAGCGGCGGCACGGCGTAAATAAAAAGAGCGTTTTTCTGACGGAAAAATAAAAGGAAAACCGCCGTCATAAGCAGGATAGATATGGCCAACACGCGTTTGACGTCGCCCGTGATAATCCGGCTGTTTTCCTGCGCGTATCTTGTGGCCCCCATGGCGAAAACGCGAGTTTTGCCTTCGCTTTCCGCGCCGAACGCGGCATTAATCTTTTTTATTTCCGTATCTAAAGCGGCGGCCCGCGCGCGGTCAAAATTGCCGGCGGCTTCGTATATTAAAAGCGCGGTTTTGCCGTCCGGCGCGGCCAGATAACCGCTTTCAAATCCCAGCGCGCCGCCGGTTATATTAAGCGCGGCCAGACGCGGCGCGAGCAAGCTCAGCAGGCCAAGCGGGTCGGCCGTTATAAAATCCTGCATAAAACCGCCCTGCGGGCCCATAAGGGCGGCAATATCGTTTTGCAGTTTTTCTTCAACTGCGGCGGGAGAGAGCAGCGCGGCGGTTTTTGACTGTAGTTCCTCGTCCCAAAACTCAGGCAGCGAATAGTAAAAAGAAAGCAAGAAGTTTTTATCGGGCGCGGGCGCGGGCTTGATATGCGCCATTGTGCGCAAAGAATTTTCCGTCATCTGTACGGCCGCCGGCAGGTTTGCCGCGTCCGAAGTTTCTACTACGATAAAAAGTTTTTTGGCGAGCGGCGCGGTTTCAAAAAGTTTTACTTCGTTTTGTATGCCGCGCGGCGCCATCAGCAAAATGCTTTCATTATATTTTATGCGCGTAAAAAGCGCGGCGCAAACAAAAAAGAAGCCGTAAAAACAAATAAAAAATAATCTGCGTTTACTTCGGCCGCGCGGCATTTTAAGGCTCCCGCGCGGACGTGGGTATCGGCCCGTTCAGCTCGGTCGCGCTGAAGGTTATTATTGTGCTGTCGCCGGACTTATCAAGCATTTCCGCTTTTTTTACGGCGTCGCCCGCCGCGTTGAAATAAAGATTTATCTTTTCAACCGCCTGCGAGGCGGAATTATCTTTGGGCAGAAGGGACAGGCCGTTTTCAAAAGGCGCAATATTATAACGCGCGCTGATTTCTTTTATATCCATGGCGACGAATATATAAACCTGCCGCGCCGCGGCCTTTGCCAAAGGCTCGGCGGAAATATCTTTAATTTCTTTTTTGCCGCCGGCTTTTGCGCCGCCGCGCCAGGAAAACGCTTTGCCGTTGTTTAGGATTATACCGTGCGCGAAAGGTTCTTTATACTCCCACCGCAAAAATCCGGGCCGCTCAAAATAAAAATGCCCTGCGCTTAACAGCGGTTTCCGCGCGATGGATAGCCGCCTTTCCATAGTGAAATCGCTTGATATAGTCCGCACCGCGGCAAACTTGGCATAGGCGGCCGGCTCAACGGCCTGCTCCGCCGAGCGCGCGGCCGCGCAGGTAAGGATAAAAATAAAAAATAATATAAAATGTTTCATAACTTTATGCCGGTTCGCGGCAAAAATTCAGTCAAAAACAAAAATTCTTATCTCGCCCGCGGCCAGCTTTTGCGCGTCTCTGTAAACGTTGCCGCGCGCTATATATGTTTGGGAGAGGAAATCAACAATCTCCACCCTGCACCGCAGGTCGTCGCCCGCAAAAGCGTCGCTGAAAAAACTGACATCTTTCAGCCCGACCAAAAAGCCTTTTTGACCCCCGTGCCCGCCCTTGGCGGCTTTAAAAGCGTTAAACGCCGCCAGCGTCTGCGCCATGACTTCGGCCAGCGCCTCGCGCCGCAGGCAGCCGGCTTCATCCAGGAAAATATTATCCGGTTTTATTTTGAAAGAGGTCTCGGCCCAGTTTTCCCCTGAGCCGCTTATTTTGTCAACAAGAAGCATCGGGGGTTTATGCGCCATTGCCGCTTTCAAATCAAAAGTCATTTTGCGTATTTCTGCGGGTTTGCCAAAGCAGCGCGTATTGATTTGTTAAGATAAATGACCCACTTATAATAGGCTTTGTGTATCCGCTGTTTTTTTGCGTTATAGCCTAAGTTTTCGGAGTTTTTGTAAACTATCTTATAGCCGTTTTTGCCGTAGGGTATTTGCACTTCGGAAAGATATCTGCCTTTCTGCAGGGAGCCTTCTATCACTCCCTGCGAGACTTCCGAACATACCCAACCCCTGTCTTCGCAGCCCGCGAGGATTGCGGTTTTCAGCTGGGCATCGGTTTTGCCTGCCGCCGGCATGCTGACATCTTCCACCTTCCTGCCGTGGCATGCCGTCAATACCAGCAAACCTAAACAAACTAACGTCATAATATTCTTCATTTATTTTTCCTCCAGTTTTTTTGCAATCAAAGTTTTTACGTATTGCGCCATTTTTAAGGCCGGCGCGCCGTCGGCCGATGCTGAAAAATTTTCCACCGGCGGCAGGGCGGATATTTTAATATCCGTAGCATTGACCCAAAAGCCGCTTTTGGGTATCATTCCGCCGAGGCCTTTTAAAGCCACGGGCACAAGCGGCACTTTAAAATCCAAAGCCAGCATGAACGCGCCGGAGCGGAATCGCCGCAAAACGCCTTCGGGCCCGCGCGCGCCCTCCGGGAATACTATTATCTTAAGCCCTTTCCTGAAGGCTGACGCCGCGGCGGCTTTCAGCGCCGCGTCGGAGCCGCCCGTATCCTCCAAACGAATATTGCCGGCCGCGCGCACATATGCGCCCATTACCGGCACTTTGGAGGGCCAGCCGCGCGTAATAAAAATTATGTCCTCTCGCCCGAACTCCGCCATGCAAAGTATATCAAGTATTGAGGAGTGGTTTGCGGCAATAACAGCCGCGCCCGCGGGGATATTCTGCGCGCCTTCCAGCGTAAAACTTTTTGCCGCGCGCTTAACCACCCAAAAAACGCCGCGCGCGAGCATATAAAAAAACTTACGGACCTGCGCCTCCTTAAACCCCGTTATTAAAAAATAGGGATAAAGCGCAAGTCCCAAAAACCCGTACAGCCCAAAACCCGTGAGGGTCAAAACAAGCAGGAGCGGCTTTTTCATGGTTTTGACGCAGGCCTGCGCGGCTCAGGCGGTTTGTTTTTGCTTAAGAAGCCTTTCTATAAAATCATAAAGCCCGCCCAGCGTGCCGAAATCCCCCACTTTATAATTGTTGCGGATGTCTATTTTGAAAGCCTGCTCAAGCGTTATTACCATATCAACGGCGTCAAGGCTGTCCAGGCCGAGCTTTACAAAATCGGCGTCGGGCGTAAGCAGGCTTGGATCAAGCTCAAATTCTTTAGCCAGAGCGGCATTTACTGTTTTTATTATTTCTTCGCGTTGCATCAGTCGGCAAATCTCCTTACTATAAGTGAAGCATTAGTTCCGCCAAGGGCAAAACTGTTTTTCATGAAAGTATTGACCTTAAGGGACGCGGCGGCCGTAAGATGGTTTACGCCCGCGCAGGCAGGGTCAATATTTTCAAGGTTAAGCGTCGCGGCCATGCGGCCGCCAAACATCATTTTTATTATAGCAATTAATTCCATACTGCCGCTTGCGGCCATGGTATGGCCCAAATGGCCTTTTAAGCTGTTGACCGCCGGCCCCGCGCCGAACAAAGCCGCTATTGAGGCCGCTTCTTCCGCGTCGCCGGCAGGCGTGCCCGTGGCGTGCGCGTTGACTAAATCTATATCGGCCGGTTTTAACGCCGCGCCGGCGAGCGCGGCGCGCATACAGGCGGTTATGCTTTCGCGCGAGGGATGGGATATGCTCTTTGTCTCAGTATTTGTGGCGAAGCCGATGATCTCCCCCAGTATCCGCGCGCCGCGTTTGCGCGCGCTTTCAGGCGTTTCTATGTAAACCATGCCGCTGCCTTCGCTGCATACTATGCCGCAGCGGTCTTTGTCAAACGGACGGGAGGCCTTTTGCGGCGTATCATTGTAAAGATTGCTTGCCGCGTTCATTATGGAAAAGCAGCCCGTCATCATAGGGTGGTATTCGTCAGCGCCGCCGCAGAGAGCGCTTTCCAGAAAACCGGCCTTAACCGCCTGCCACGCAAGGCCTATATTTATAAGCCCCGTCGCGCACGCATTGCATACGCCAAAGCCCGGGCCCTCCAAATTTAAAGCCTGCGCAAGGTTAGCCAGCGGGCTGTGATTCATTACCTGAAAGACGGCCGTGGTTTTGACCTGCGCCAGTTCTTTGGCCAGATATTTTTGCGCGAAAGCTATCCAGGCTTCCATACTGCTTATGGTGGAACCTATGTAAAGAGCCGTGCCGGCGGGCGCGGTTTCATATCCGGCGGTTTTAAGAGCCTCCGCGCAGGCCATATAGGCGAATAGGGACATTTTCGTCATGGACCTTCTGTACTGGCGGGGAATAAAACCGTAGTCAAGCTGCGGCACCGTGCCGGCCGCATGGCTGTTAATGCCCGGGATAGTTTTAAGCTCCTCGTAAACTTTGACGCCCGCCGCGCCGGCCAGCAGGTTCCGTACCAGCAAATCCGCGCCCGCGCCAAAGGGAGACACCGCCCCCATACCCGTTATAACCACGCGTCTGCCGGTCATATTAAAAAAGGCTCCCGCAGAATTGCTTAATGGCAATATCCGCCAACCCTTCCGCACTTTGGCTTACAAATGTAAAACTGCGGCCCCGGACGCTCAGAGTCCTATTAACGACTTCTTTATTTAGCGCGGTGTCAAAAACGGAAACATTGATTGATAATTGCGTAGGTATTCCAGACCAGGCCGCCGCTCTTGGTTCCCAATGAATAATCACAGGTTTTATAATGTAATCAGCGTCCGGTTTTTTTGCGTCGTTTACAGTACCCGTTTCTACTTTAGAGGAATAAGGTCTCATGTTTACAGCAAACATATTCGTAACGTTTTTCCCTGAACCGGCGTATAATCTGCCGTTAAACCAACCGTCGTCAACGTCGGCGATATATATTGTTTTATTTCTGCTAAGTTTCTCCGCCGTTTGCGCGATATCTCGCTGTTTAATTGCGGTTGTGCACGCAGACAAGCAAAGCAGCGAGAGAAAAAGAAAGAATGAAGCGGTATTTTTCATTGGTAATCCTCCGTATGGTTTTTACATATTATTAAATTTTATTTTACGACCCTGTCCACCGCGAGCGATGTTATCAAAGCTCCCAAAAACCCGGGCGCGATTACGGACTGCCCCGTCAAATACAGCCCCGGTATTTTAGTTATCGGCAGGATTTTGGTTTTATTTACGTCGTGCATGAGCCCGTATCCCCCGCCGTAGCCGCAATACGCGCGCATGGTGGCCGGCGTGGAGGCGTCAAGGTACTCTATATTATCCGCAATCTGCGGGAACAGGGTTTGAATATCCTTCTTAATTTCCAGCGCGAATGCGGCTTTTTTGGTTTTGTAATCCGGGCCGCGTTGCCAGGAATCAGAGGGCACAAGCGATATTATGCTCACCGCCTGCGGGCGTGATCGCGAGAAGTTTATATAGTAAGATTTGCCGCCTCCGCCGAAAATTTTATTTACGTCCAAATCCCTGACGGCAAAAATATTGACGGTTTCAAAAAAAGTTTCTTTGTTCAAAACGCCGTAAAGCGCGAAGAATCCAGGGGTTTCTCGCAGATCCAGCAGGCGGGTTTTGTAGCCTTCGCGGTAAACTTCGGGCGGGGCCAGGCGCAGAAATATTTTAGGGTGCACGGCGGCTATGCACGCGTCGCACGCAAACTGCCGGCCGTCTTTGAGGATTATGATTTTTTGGCCGCCTTCCCGCGTTATCGCGACGGCCTCGCCGTTAAGGAAAATATCAACGCCCGCGTTTTTTAAAGCCGCGCCGTAGGCGGCGTTTATCGCTCGGCCGCCGCCTTCTATGCCCCACGCGCTTTTATAAAGCCCGCAGGTTATGCAGCAGTGCTGCGCAAAGGATATTTTTTCAGGCGGAGTGCCGTGCAGAAAGGAGTTTACGGAAAGTATTGCCTTAAGCTCGGGCGATTTAAAGTGCGCGTCCAGAACTTCCTGCAACGCGGGCGGCGAATCTATAATGGTATCAAAATCCTCTCCGCCGTTTTGCATGTTAAGATAAGCGGATTTGGCGGCCGCCGCCGCGGTTTTTTCAAGATAAGCGTTTATCGCCGCGCTTTCCTGCGGGAAGGATTCAGCAAGCTTTTTCTGCAGCCCGTCCGCGCCGCAGACCATTTTGAAAACGCGGCCCGTGGGGAGCAGACGGATTTCGTCATATCCCTCGCGCGGCAGCGGAAAGGGTTTCAAATCAAGCCCGAGCTTGGCGAAAATATACGGCCCGAATCCCCCCTCCTCAAGGTTGGAAGCGTAGTGAAACCCCGTCTCAAAATGCGCTCCTTTGCGCGCGAAGCCGCGCATAAGCGGCAATATGTTGCCCCGGGCCTCCAGCACGGCGGTTCTTTTGCCGCGCCGCGCCATAAGCAAAGCGGAAGTAAGTCCGCTTATCCCCGCGCCGATTACGACGGCGTCGTAATTTAGCCGCATATTCCGCCGTTGACCTGGAAAGTCTGGCCCGTGATATATCCCGCTTTATCGGAGCAAAGAAAGGCCGCAAGCTCCGCCACGTCCTGCGGCGAGCCCACGCGGCCCAGCGGAATATTTTTTATTATTTCCTGCACGGGCAGGCCGGCGAGAATATCGGTCTCAATAAACCCGGGTGATATGGCGTTAACGAGGATATTGCGTTTTGCCGTCTCCGCCGCCAACGCGCGCGTGGCGCCTATCAGGCCCGCTTTTGCCGCGCTGTAATTGGTTTGCCCGGGCACGGCGGCATGCGCCGCGGCCGAAGTTATATTAATAATGCGCCCCCGCCGTTTTTTTATCATAAAAGGCAAGAATACTTTTGTTATATTGAAGAATCCGGACAAGTTCACGTCAAGCACGCTTTGCCATTCCTCTTTGCTCATCCAGACGAGCAGATTGTCCCTGCGGAAGCCGGCGTTGTTTATTATGGCGAAAGGGATTTGCCCGTTATCCGCGAAAGGCTGCAACGCGGCCACGGTTTGGGCGTAATCCGCCACGTCAAATTTGAGCAGCGTGCAGGCGCGGCCCGCCGCCTCCGCCTCATGTTTGACTTTTTGGGCCGCGGCGTCGTTGCCGCGGTAGTTGAGCAGAATATCAAACCCGTCGCGCGCCAAAGTCCGCGCGATTGCCGCGCCTATGCCGCGGCTTGCGCCGGTTATGAGAGCCGTTTTTGTAATATTATCCATAGAAAATATACTATAAAAAATATCTTGTATTTTGCAAATGAAAAGTAGTTACCAGGCTGCGGTGGTGTCAATGGTATAATCCGCGCGGGCGGCGATATTGAAGGAAGAAAAATAAAATTCTTCCGCCGGTATCCATATATCGCGGAAAGCGGCCCATGCGTCCGCGCCGCCGCGCTTTATGATGCGCCGCCGCTGCGCGGCCGGTCCGGCCGTCATAAAAAGTTTGTAATTATAATAAGGCATAAGCCGCGGGTGCAGGCTGTAGCAACCTTCAATTATAATCAGCGGGGCGTTTTTCGTTTCTATCGCAACCGGAGCAAGCATTTTATCTTCGCGGCAGCTGTACGGGCGCAAGGCTATGCGGCCGCCGGCGCAAGCCGGCTTTAAAACTTCGGATTCAAGGCGCGATATGTCCATGTGCGCGGCAGGCGTTTGCGCGTCGGAGCGGGCGTTTGAAGGCAGGTAAAAATCGTCGGCGTGGATTTGCGGCGCGTTTAAAGCCGCGCCCAGCTCGGCGGCAAGCGAAGTCTTGCCGCTTGCGCATTTTCCGTCAACGGCAAGCAAAAAAGGCGTTTCGCCTTTTTGCTTTTGCAGCTCCGCGCGCAGACGCGCAAGGAAGTCCCTGTATATTTTGAGCATTTTGACGCGCGCGGCAATGCGGAGGCCGCTATTTCATTTCAATTAATTCGTATTCTTTGCCGCCCAGCCCAAGAGCGGCGGCGTGATCTATGCACACCTGCCAGTTTGTGGTCGGCGCGAGGTCTGTAAACCTGTCTCCGGTTTTTTGCGGCTTTTCCGCAAGAAGACTGCCGGCTTTGACGGGCTGTTTATTGGCCGCGTCAACGCATGCCGTATCCAAAGCGACAGGGTCAAAAGACGCAAACATGCCGATGTCAGGAATTATCGGCGCGTCGTTTTCAGCGTGGCAGTCGCAGTGCGGGGAAATATCTATCGCCAGACTTATGTGGAAATGCGGCCGTCCGTCCAAAACGGCTTTGGCGTATTCGGCTATTTTTTTATTGAGTATGTCAAAACTCTCGTCGTTGGCGGGCCGCACGGCGTCGCGCGGGCACACGCCGACGCAGCGCCCGCAGCCAACGCATTTTTTCCAGTCTATTTTTGCTTTGCCTTTGGTTATGACGGGCGCGTCAACCGCGCATATCTTTACGCACATGCCGCAGCCTATGCACGCCTGCGCGCAGACGGAGGGCTTGCCGGCCGAGTGCATTTCCATCTTACCGGCGCGGCTGCCGCAGCCCATGCCGATATTTTTAATCGCGCCTCCAAATCCCGCGCACTCGTGCCCTTTAAAATGGTTTAGCGTTATCACAATATCCGCGTCCATCACCGCGCGGCCGATTTTTGCGTTTTTTACGTATTTTCCACCTTTGACCGGCACCAGCGCTTCGTCCGTGCCTTTGAGGCCGTCGGCTATTATCACGTGGCAGCCGGTCGTCTGGCGGGTGTAGCCGTTATAGGCGGCCGAATCCAAATGATCCAAAGCGTTTTTACGGCCGCCGACATAAAGAGTGTTTGCGTCCGTGAGGAAAGGCCTGCCGCCAAGCCGCCTTATTACGTCCGCCACGGCCGTCGCGTAATTGGGGCGCAGGAAGGCCAGATTGCCGGGCTCGCCGAAGTGTATTTTTATCGCGGCGAATTTATTTTTGAAGTCTATTTTATTTATGCCCGCCGTTTTTATCAGGCGCATGAGCTTTTTCGGCAGGCCTTCGCCTAGGCGGGCGCGCATGTTAGTAAAATAAACTTTTGGTTTTGGCAATTTGGGCATAAGTTTAAATCCGCGTGAATTTTTTGTCGTTTTTATCGGGTCATATCCAACTTTATCGCGAGTTCCTTAAGCTGCGTATCGTCCACAATATTCGGCGATTCCGTAAGCGGGCAGTAGGCCGCCGTGGTTTTGGGGAAAGCGATAACTTCTTTAATGGATTCTTCCCCGCAGATAAGCGCGCAAAGCCTGTCAAAGCCCAGTCCGAAGCCGCCGTGCGGCGGCGCGCCGGCCTCAAGCGCGTTAAGCAGCATG
>JAIRLH010000002.1 GCA_031259485.1 Elusimicrobiota bacterium | reverse complement strand
AATCTCTTGCGGGGACAGGATTTGAACCTGTGGTCTCAAGGTTATGGGCCTTGCGAGATACCGGGCTTCTCCACCCCGCAATATTATTATAGCAAATCCGACGGGATTATGCAAAGCCTACCTTATAAGCAGCCGCAGCGGCAGCGTAAGCAGCGTAAAGCCCAAATCCAGCGCGAGGCTGCAATATTTTATCAGGCAGTATTTAAGCAGCCCGAGATTTTGCAGGTACATCGCCTCGGCCGCTTTGTCAAATGCGCGGCCGTTCTGCCTGATATCGCGCAGCGTCCGCATGGTGAGGCTTTTATCGTGAAGACGCCAGCGCGTTAGTTTTTTATCTACGAAGTAAAATCTGTTTTTGAAGCACAACTGCAGCCAGAGCCACCTGTCCAGCCACGGGGCGAAAGGCGGGTTGAAGTTCAATTTTTTAAGGAGCTCGGCGCGCGCCAGCACGCAGGAAAAAGTGGGAATGGGATTGAAAAGAAACAGGGGGAAAACCAAATTGTAATTTTGCTTGAACGGGTTAAGCAGTTGCAGGTATAATTTGACGGCTTTGTAATAAATGTTCAGCTTTCGCGCGCGCGCCGGCGTGCCGAAAAGTTCCACATCATTGAAAATAATTTTTGCGTCCGCATTGGCGCGCAGCGCGGCGGTTTTTGCGGCCAGATAATCCGGCTGCCAAATATCGTCGCATTCCAAAAAAGCGACATACGGCGTCTTGACGTGCGCAAACGCAGCCTTTATAGTCTGCGCCAGACCTTTGTTGACGCCGCCCGCATGTCGCAGGATTTTTATGCGCGCGTCATTATCGGCGAAACTCTGCGCAATAGCAAGGCTGCCGTCGGCAGAGCCGTCGTCAAAAACCAAAGCCCGCCATTTTTCATTTGTCTGCGCCAGCAGGGAATTTAAAGTCTCCGCCAGATACCGCTCGCAGTTATAGCAGGGAATTATAACGGTAATTTCCATTTTACATTCGCCGCTTTGTTGAATTTTTTTATGTCCCCGCCAAGCCAAAAGGCTAAGGCATTAAGTAAAACGAAAACGCTGCCGTTTAGCAGCAAATTAAACAGGCTGCTTTCAAAAACCGAACCGCAAAATAGGGCCGTCAAAACCGCGCAAAAGAAACTCAGCGACAATAGCTTAACCGCATAAAGCAAATGCCGCCCGTAGCCGACGAAAGGCGCATACTGTCTCGCAGTAATCACGCTGAGCAGCATGAGCAGCAGGTACAACAGCAAAAAGGTAATTGGATACGCCGTCGGCCCCCAAAATTTTATCGCGCCGGCGAAAACAAGCGTAAAAACAACGGCGAACAGCGTATAGCGCAGCGATACCTCCTTCACCACTCTCAGCGCGGCCAGCAGGTTTGTAAAATTATTGTTAAGCGAAATCATGGGTACCGCGAGTATAAAAACGGAAAGCAATGCCGCCGCGCCCAGCGCGTCGTCCGCGCTGAAGGTGCCGCGCATAAAAAGCACCTGTACGATATCAAGCGAATAAAAAGAAGTAAACACGCAAAGCGGCGCAAGCGCGGCCGTCAATAATATGTCGGTGCGTTTTAAAGTTTCGGCCGTCTGCGCATAATCCCGCGCCGCCGCGGCTGCGGTTATTTTCACTTTTGCGACGCCGTTTATTTTTGCGGCCAGCACGTCAACCGCGCTGTCGGATATCATGCGCGCGTAGCTCACCGCGCTGACGGCCGCGGGCCACGCGGAAATAAGCAGCAGCGGCACATACAAAAGTACGGCCCACGCGGCGTTATTGGGCTGGCAGGCCCAGAAATCCTGCACAAATTTTTTGCCGAATTTTTGGCGTTTTGCGCCGAAGTCCCACCCCGCGTTTTTCCTGAGCGCAAGCAGGCACGCAAAGGCGATTACCGCGTAAGCCGCCGTGTAGCCCCACATCACGGCTTCTATTTTTTTGATGCAGACCATCAGCAGAAAAGCAAACAGCCCGTTGAGCGGCATGAGGAAGTAAAGTTTAAAAAGTTTCTGCGCCTCGGCGAGCGAGAGCAAAAAAGTCGTCATGAACAGCGATGCAAAATACAATGCCCCCAGGCCCGCCATGTTGAGGCTATTGCCTATCTGCTCTTTACCGAAGGCGGAGATTAAACCCAGTGCGCCGCGAGGAAAGGCAAAACACAAAATTATCAGCGCGGCCAAAAGCGCGGCGTAAACATAAATGAAAAAATTGGCGAAGCCCATGGCCTCGCGCGCGTTTTTCTGGCGCAGGTGCATGAAATGCGGCACTATCACGCCCGTGTTGACGCCCTGCAGCCAGCCGTTCAAAACGCCGGCTGTCAGCAGCAGATAAAAATAAATGTCCGTCTTGGCGTCTATGCCGAAGTAAAAAGCTATCAGAAGGCTGTTCAGCGTGGAAAATATTTTGCCAGCCACACTCGTTCCCACGGATAATGCCGCGCCTTGTTTATATGTGCTGTGCATATTTAATATAATATCAAATATATGGAATTTGAGCCTGTAATAGGGTTGGAAATACATCTCCAGCTCAGTACCGAGAGCAAAATGTTCTGCGCGTGCCCCAGCGGCGCTGAGGCGGCGCCCAATGCCGCGTTGTGCCCGCTTTGCGCGGGTCACCCGGGCGCGTTGCCGGTAGTTAACGCGCAGGCCGTCGCGCTTGCCGTCAGGGCCGGTTTGGGCTTTAACGCGCGCGTCAATAAATATTCCGCCTTCGCGCGCAAAAATTATTTTTACCCCGATTTGCCAAAGGGCTATCAAATCTCGCAGGATGATAAGCCCGTTATTTCCGAAGGCTTTGTGGAAATCCGTTCCGCAAGGGGAGAAGCCAAAAAAATCGGCATAATCCGAGCGCATTTGGAAGAGGACGCGGGCAAATCCGTGCACGGTGAGCGCGCGACTTTGGTGGATTTAAACCGCTCCGGCGTGCCGCTTTTGGAAATTGTTTCCGCGCCCGATATGCGCAGCCCGCAGGAGGCTTATGACTATCTCGCCGCGCTCAAAAACCTTATGCGCTGGCTTGATATTTCCGGCTGCGATATGGAGAAAGGGGAGCTGCGGGTGGACGTAAACCTCTCCCTGCGGCCGGCCGGCGCAACGAAATTCGGCACGCGCGTGGAGATTAAAAATCTAAATTCTTTTAAAGCCGTCAAAGACGCGCTGAATTATGAGATTGCCCGTCAGTCGCAAGAGCTCGCGGCGGGCGGCGCAATTGCCCAGCAGACAATGCTTTGGGACGAAGCCGCCGCCCGAACCCGCCCCATGCGGGGCAAAGAAACCGCGCAGGAATACCGCTACTTCCCCGAGCCGGATCTTCCGCCGCTGGTCTTGGAAGACGCGCTGATTGAGGGCGTGCGCCGCGCCATGGCGCCGCTGCCCGCGCAGAAAAAGGACGCTTATATGAATGAGCTGGGCCTCAGCGCTTACGACGCCGCGCTGCTCACGGCGGATAAGGACATCGCCGCATATTTTGACGCGGTTGTCAAAGAAGGCGCGGCCCCCAAAGCCGCCGTCAACTGGATTGGCACCGACGTGCTTGGCAAGCTGAACGCCGAGGGCAAAGAGATTATTGCGTGCCCGCTGAAGCCTGCGGATTTGGCCGCGCTGTTAAAATATATAGAAAGCGGCAAAATATCGGGCAAGATGGCCAAAGAGATTTTTGCTCAGGCTTGGGCCGGCGGCCGAGGCGTGAGAGAGATTGTGGAATCCTCCGGCGAGAGCCAGATAAGCGACGCGGCGCGGCTTGAAGCCTGGGCGCGCGAAGCCGTTGCCGAAAACCCAAAAGCCGCGTCTGATTTCAAAGCCGGCAATGCCAAAGCAATCGGCGCGCTTGTGGGCAGCGTAATGAAGAAATCCAAAGGCAAAGCCAACCCCGCTCTTTTGGGCGAAATTATAAAAAAAATCGTTGCAGGTTAAGTGTCCGCGGCGGCCGGCGGTTTGCGCATGATTTGGCAGGGAATGCGCGGAATTTGGCTGAAATTTTTTGCTTTTCGGCCCGGGTTTGGCCGACTTATCTGGAAATTTTAAGCGTATCTTTGGGCTTGACGGGGTTGCATTCCTGCACTTTCAGCGAGGGGAACAGCGCTTTTAGGGCGGCGATATCGTCATCGGTAAGCAAGGTTTTGTCGTAGGTGGTGCGCAGCTCGTGGGGCAGGCCGCTGCTCTGAAGCAGAGTTATGCTGGCTTTTATCTTATCAGTATCCACCGGCATGCCGCAGACGGCGGCGTATTTCTCAAACGGAGCTTTTACGTCCATTGCCACAAAATCAAGCAGTTTGTTTTCCAGCAAATCCTTGAGCGCGGGCGGGTTTGTGCCGTTGGTATCCAGCTTTACAAGATAGCCCAGCGCCTTCACTTTGGATAGAAAATCCTTTAAATCAGGCTGTATCGTCGGCTCTCCGCCGGTTACGACGAGGCCCTCCAGCGCGCCGCGCCGCTTTTCAAGGTAATACAAAACATCGGCGTCCTCCCAATGCGGCGCCGCGCCGGTTTGCCTGCGCAGCGCGATAAGCTCCGGATTATGGCAATAGCCGCATCTAAGGTTGCAGCCCTGCGTAAAAACTATGGCCGATATTTTTCCCGGGAAGTCAATCATTGAAAATTTTAAAAGTCCGCCTATTATCACGCAAAACACCTGCCTTCATACGACGAAAAACTAAATAATATCAGATAATCAAACCATTTTGTCCAACCGCCCTGGATAAGATATGCTGGGATAAACTCAGGCAGGTATAATAATGTTGTTAAAATGGTTTCCCGTTTTCACGGGCATGATATCAAAAACTAACTGCTGGATTGCTTTCCACGATTACGACATTCGTGGACAGGCTATGTGTTGCCGCTTGCAATAACGGCAGATAATTTTGTTTTGTCAGCGGTCGCAGCCGCAGGACATCTTTATGTTCTTGCGCAGGGCGAATTCTTCCTTCTTGCCTTTGTTCCACATCATTACGGGGCGCAGATAGCCGACCACGCGGGAATATACTTCGCAACGGGTGCCTTTTGCGGAGTCTCTCTGCGTTTTTAGCTGGGAGATTTGGTCCTCAATTAATGTTTTTTCCTGTACTGTCATAGCGGCGGGCCTCCTGTTATTTGAAACCGACCTTATTATTTTTACAAATTAATGCTTCGCAAACAAGACCCAATTTTCAGCTGGGTCTTTTGGACTATTTACAAATAAAATTATTTATTGTAGAGCTGCTCCTCTAGCAGGACGATGCGGCGGCTTATATCCTCTATTTTCTGCGCTTTGCATTTGGGGCATTCAAAATGCTCGCCCTCAAGGTAGCCGCACTTGGGGCAGACGCTGAAAGTCGGCGTTATTGAAAAATACGGCAGCTTATAACCCTGGCATATTTTGCGTATGAATTTCTTGAGGGCTTCGGTGTCTTTTATTTTCTCGCCCATGAAAATATGCAGCACCGTGCCGCCCGTGTATTTTGACTGGGTTTCGTCCTGCAAATCCAGTATCTCAAAAATATCGTCCGTATAATTTACCGGCAGCTGGCTGGAATTGGTGTAAAAAGGCTGATGGCCGGCTTTGTAAAGCTGCTCGTTCGCGGCGATGATATCGGGATATTTTTCCTTATCCAGCTTGGCAATTCGGTAGGAAGTGCCCTCGGCCGGAGTGGCTTCCAGATTGTAATTGTTGCCGGTTTCTTTTTGGTATTCTAGGAGACGCGCGCGCATAAAATCCATCACGCGGGCGGCGAAAGCGCGGCCTTTTTTGGAGCCGATGTCTTCGCCCAGAAGATTCAGGCAGGCTTCGTTAAGGCCCAGAAGACCTATGGTGGAAAAGTGGTTTTTCCAGTATTCCCCGAAGCGTTGCTTGACGCTGCGCAGGTAGAAAGTCATATACGGATAAAGATTGGCGTTGGTAAAACGCTCTATTACTTTGCGTTTGATTTCCAGGCTGGTTTTTGCGGCTTCCATACGCGCGCCTAGATTTTGGAAGAAATCCTCTTCCGTCGCGGATATATAGCCCAGGCGCGGCATGTTTATGGTTACCACGCCTATTGAACCCGTAAGCGGCGCCGAACCGAACAATCCCCCGCCGCGGCGGTTAAGCTCCCTGTTGTCAATACGCAGGCGGCAGCACATGGAGCGCGCGTCCTCGGGGTTCATATCAGAATTTATGAAATTGGCGAAGTAAGGTATACCGTATTTGGCCGTTATATCCCAAAGCGGCTGGTAGTCGGGGTTATCCCAGTTGAAATCTTTTGTGATATTATAAGTGGGTATGGGGAAAGTAAAAACGCGGCCTTTGGCGTCGCCTTCAAGCATAAGCTCAAGGAAGGCTTTGTTGAAAGCGTCAATTTCCTTTTGGAACTCACCGTATTTCTTATCCATAACTTTGCCGCCGATTATTACGCCCTGGTCTTTATAATAGGACGGCACCATAAGATCCATGGTAATATTAGTGAACGGCGTCTGGAAGCCTACGCGCGTGGGCACGTTTACGTTGAAAAGGAATTCCTGCAACGCTTGTTTGACGTCCTGGTACGAGAGTTTGTCGTAATAAATAAACGGCGCGAGCAGCGTGTCAAAATTGGAAAATGCCTGCGCGCCGGCGCTTTCGCCTTGCAGGGTATAAAAGAAATTTACAATTTGGCCCAGCGCGGAACGCAGATGTTTTGCTGGTTTGGATTCGGCTTTGCCTACTACGCCTTTAAACCCGCTTATCAGAAGGTCCTGTAAATCCCAGCCTACGCAGTAGGTGCCCAGCAGGCCCAAATCATGTATATGAAAATCGCCGGCAAGATGCATGTTTTTAATATTTTCCGGATAAATTTTATTGAGCCAGTAAATTTTGCTGATTTCGGAAGATATATAATTATTTAGCCCCTGCAGGCTGTAGCCCATATTGCTGTTTTCGTTTACCTGCCAGTCAAGTTTTTGCAAATATTGATCAACCAAATCTACGTTGAATTTGGACGAAATTTCCCTCACCCGCGCGCGCTGGTCGCGGTACAAAATATATGCTTTGGCGGTTTTGTGATAATTGGAAGTTAAAAGCACGTCTTCAACGATGTCTTGTATGTTTTCAACGCTGGGGGTAATTTCGGCGTAAAGCTGCTGCACTATATTGATGACGCGGATAGTGAACTTGCGGGCGGTTTCAAGGTCAAACTCGCCGGTGCTCTGTCCGGCTTTTAAGATGGCGTTTGTGATTTTTTTTGCGTCAAAAGGCTGGCTTCCGCCGTCGCGTTTGATGATTTTTGTCAGAATTTCATTGTTTGGCATGTATTAAAATCCTTGGGGTT
>JAIRLH010000180.1 GCA_031259485.1 Elusimicrobiota bacterium | reverse complement strand
ATTTGGCGCGACTTCGGCGTCGGAGTCGGTTTTTTCGCCGGCCTGTTTCTGCCGGTCCGTCTCATTGAAAAGCTCTTTGCCCTGCGCCTGCAATTCGGCTCGCTGTTTTTCAAGCTCGGTGTCGTAGGCAACCTTTTTGGGCGCGTCAACGCCGCCAATGGCGAAATGTATCATATTGACATATTCATTGGCTTCCGCTATCTGCTGGGAGTTGCCGCCTATAAAAACGTCTATAAAGCTGTCCACGGCGGCGTCATAATTTTTCTGGGCGTAGTATTTTTTGCCTTCCTCAAGTTTGGCCGCAGCGTCGCCGGCGGCGTTTGCGCGCGGGCCCAATAATAATACGCAAAATAATACGGCGAAAACTAAACTGCAAAAATTTTTCATGTTATATCCTCTCTGTAAAAGATATATATACAGTGTATATATTGTACATTATGATTATATTAATGTTAAACGCAATTGTAAAGAGTTTTTTTGTATCGTTTTTATTTCTGCCCCCTTTTGGGCGAGGGCGCCCGCCCTGCGGGGAAGCGGCCGGCCTTCTTTTTATTCTCCCCCATTGGGGGAGCGGCGCGAAGCGCCGCAGGGGGTAATATCGTCGTTATTCTTTGTATTTAATAACTGCAAAAACTATTTACCCCTGCCCCCGCAAAGGGTCAATTGATCCTTTGCGCAGACTTCCCGGGGTCGCCATAAACGGCGCTCAGCGCAGCGCCGCAAGCCTCTGCGCGGCCAGATTATTAAACGGATTAATCAGCAAAATATTGTTGAGATAACCCGCGGCTTCCTCCCGCCGGCCCAGCGCGCTAAGCGCGGATGACAACGCGAAATTGAGCGCCGTATCAGCGCCGTTGCGCGGATAAACTTCTTTGAGAATTTGCGCGGCGCGCGCGGCGTCGCCCGTCTTAAAATGATATTCCGCCAGCAGCATGGCGGCCGTCAAATCGCCCGCGTTGGACTGGTAATAAGCCTCAATTGTTGCGCCAGCGCTTTTGGGCAAAGGCGCGGCAGAGAGCAGTTTTTTCAGCTCCCGCGCGGCGGCGGCTTTTTTTAGCAGCGCGCTCACGGCCGAATCAGAATTTTTAAAATGTCCGAGATATTCCGCCGCCTCATGGTCAAGATTATCCGCGGCCAGCACGGCGTAAGCAAGCGCGGCAGCCTCGTCCGCGCGGCCCGCGTTTTCATAGGCGCGCGCCAGATTCAGCCGCGCGTCATTGGCGTAGGGCATGAGGCGCAGGCCGGCTTCAAGAATTTCAAAATTCTGCGAGGTTGCGCCGGCGCCGGCGGCCAGCAGCCTCGCCAAAGCGGACGCGGCGGGATAATAAGAAGGATACAATTTAAGCGCGGCCGCAAGATTATCCGCCGCGTCGGCATTGTTGCCAAGCGCCGCCTGCGCCGCCGCCGCGCGGAAATAAAATTCGTGATAATGCGGATTATATTTTGCCGCCGCCGTTGCGGTGGACGCCTGCGCGCGCATATCGCCCTGCCGGCCCAGCGCGTTGATAAAAGTGTAATAAGATTCCGCCGCGCGGTTTACGGCGTTGACGCTCTTTGCGCCGGCGGCGGAGGCGGCCCCGTAATCCCCCGCGCCGAGAAATTTAACCGCCTTAAAATCCCAGACGTCGGCCGCGATTTTATTGTACTGCCACGCGCAGACGGCGCAGGCCAGAGCAAGGCACGGCGCAGCCAAAACTACGGCGCAAGCGCGCGGGACTTGCAGCGCGCGCTTAAGCGCGAAGCTGTTATTTAGAGAAGATAAAACAAACCAGAACGCAAAAGCCGTAATGGAAGTCTGCAAAGTAATGTTGAGCATATTATCTGCGAACATCGCCGCGCAGCCGGCCGCCAGCGCGGCGTAAAAAATCCGCGCGTCGGGCTGCAAATTTTTTAATCCGCGCCGAAAACCCAAAACCAGCGCGGCAAAAAAACCGATATAACAAATCAGGCCCAAAAATCCGCTTTGCGCCAGCACTTCTATTAGTTCATTATGCGCGGCATTGGCCTGCGTGCGCAGCGCGTGCAGCGGCGGATATTTCGCCAGCAGCCGCCCCTGGCACGGCGCGTAAGCCAGCTGGAAGGCCCCCCATCCCGCGCCGGACAGCGGGGATTTTTTTACCATCTCCGCGCCGCAGGTCCACATCATGAGCCTTTGGTGCCACGCCTGGTTCAGACTTGCGGCCGGCACGTCAAGCCCAAAATGAAGCGGGCTGAACTGCGCCGCGCGCTCCGCGAAGGCGGAGCGATAACTTTTACCGCCGTCCGCGTGGCGCGCGGGCCACGCGGCAAATGCAAAAACCGCGCAGACAAAAATTATTGCCGCGCGTTTTTTTGAGGCGGCAAGAAGAGCGCGCCAGTCCTTAAACAAAAATAAAATTACCGGCCCGCAAGCCGCGCCCAGCCACGCGGAACGCGCCGCGCTTACGGCCAAATAAATTGCAAAAACAACTACCATCGCGAAGTAAAAACACGGCAGAAATTTCCCGCGCGCTTTCAGGAATTTAAGCAAAGCCAAAGGCAAAATCAGCGTGATATACGACGACAAAAAATTCGGATTGCCGAAAGTTGAAACCGCGCGCCCGCCGAACTGGTAATTAATATCTATCCGCCAGAAAATATCATAACCGACGTTCTGCATGACGCCGTAAACGGCAGCCAGAAAAGCGGCGGCAAGCATGATATCGCACGCGGCGCCTGCGTTTTTGAGGGCCCTTACGCACAGCCACAAACCCGCGCACCAGACGGCAA
>JAIRLH010000088.1 GCA_031259485.1 Elusimicrobiota bacterium | reverse complement strand
ATGGCAAAAAATAAAGCGCAGTAGCTGTGAAATTAGAAATTAAATTCTATACGCTAAACTGCGCTTTGCCGTTTTATAACGGTTATTTCTCCGCGTTTTTTAACGTCGGGAAGAAAATTACCTCCCTTATGGAATCCTGGCCGGTAAGCATCATCACAATTCGGTCTATGCCTATGCCCATGCCGCCCGTCGGCGGCATACCCGATTCCATTGCCACGATATAATCCATGTCCAGAATATCGGCGTCCTCGTTCTTTTTATCGGCGGCTTTTGCGGCAGCCTGATCTTTAAGGCGGGCCAGCTGGTCGGCCGGGTCATTAATCTCGCTGTAAGCATTGGCGATTTCCTGCCCGCCCGCGACAAAAGCCTCAAACCTTTCCACAAGCTCGGCGTCGCCGGGCTTGGTTTTGGAAAACGGGCTCACCGCCGTTGGGTAATCAAGCATTATCACGGGGTCGCTGTGGCTGTTGATAATGCGCTCGTCAAACAAAGCGTCAAAAATTTTAGCCGCGTCGTCATCTTCCTTAAACGGCACGCCGTGCTTTTTGGCAAGCGCGGCAAGCTCCCCGCGGCGGAACTCCCTCCCGTTAAGAACCTCGCGTATATCCGCGCCAAAAGCTTCCTTCCACACCGCCGGCAGCGACAGGCGTTTGTAAGGCGGCTTGAGATTTATTTCCCTGCCGCGGTAAAGCGCCTTTTCCGCGCCGATTGCAGCGGCGGCGTTGCCAAGGATTTCCTCAAACAAATCCGCCATGGTATTGACGTCGCCGTAAGCCTGGTAAAGCTCCATCATTGTAAATTCCGGATTATGCGTGCTGTCAATACCCTCATTGCGGAACATGCGGCCGATTTCGTAAATCCTGTCCAGCCCGCCTATAACGAGACGCTTATGGTAAAGCTCCAGCGCAATGCGCAGGAAGAGCGGCATTTTAAGAGCGTTATGATAAGTCTCAAAAGGTTTGGCGATCGCGCCGCCCGCATTGGGCATGAGTACGGGCGTTTCCACTTCAAGATATCCCTTGTCGTCCAGCGTTTTGCGGATTGAGGAAATTATTTTCGCGCGTTTTATAAAAATTTCGCGCACGTCCTCGTTGGCGATTAAATCCAAATGGCGGCTGCGCAGGCGCGCCTCCGTATCCTGCAGTCCGTGGAATTTTTCCGGCAGCGGGCGTATGGCTTTTGAAATCAACCCGACGCTGTCGGCCTTAATGGTTTTCTCTTCGGTTTTGGTGAGGAACAGATGGCCGCTTACCAGCACGAAATCGCCGGCGGCGATATGCTTTTTAAAGAAATTATATTTATCTTCCCCCAGCAAATCTTTCTGCGCGTAAATTTGTATTTTGCCGGTGCCGTCTTTAATGTGGGCAAACGCGGCCTTGCCCATAAGGCGCAGCTGCACCACGCGGCCCGCGACGGAAACGGCGCTTTCCAACGCCGCCTCTTTGGCCTGCGCGCAGGTCTGCCTGACTTCAACGTGATTGGGGTAAGGATTTAAGCCCTCGGCTTTAAGCGTCGCTGCCTCGGCGTATTTATTTTTAATGATTTCTTCTATCGCGGAAGCCGGCTTTTCCTGCGTTTGCGGTTTTGTTTCCTGCATAATTTCGCACCTCTTAAAAGTAATGTAAAAAACCCCGCGCGGGCGGGGTCTTTTATCCTAAAAGCGAATGCGCCCGACAGGACTTGAACCTGTGACCCATCCGTTATGAGCGGATTGCTCTAACCAACTGAGCTACAGGCGCGTGTAAATATTTTAGCAAAAATCGCCATACATTTGCAAAAGCGAGCCGGCGCGGCAAACAACATTCGCAGTTATGTAAAATATCAAACGGATATTGGACTAAAATATAATCTGAGGCGCGGGTTTTTTCGCGCGGCAAGAGTATGTTGGGAGCTCAATATGCAATACCTCAATAAGTTCCATAAAATCCCCATAAAACGCGCTGTCCGCTCACTCCAAAACTGTTCATAAACGCCAAAGCTCCGTTGTACACGAGCTTGAAGCGTTTATAATAAACTACCGCCGTCTTTATCCGATACCGTCAAACTGGCTTTGGACAACCACTGCCGCTTATATCAACCGCCACCATAGCCCGCCTAATCAAAAAACTTAAAGCGCAGGGTAAAATATCTTGGCGTAATAAAGTCCGTTCCAGCTCTAAAACAGGACAAATCCTCCATGCATAACAACAAAAATGCTTTTACTCTTATTGAATTACTGGTCGTTGTTTTAATTATCGGCATACTTGCCGCTATTGCCTTGCCGCAGTATTATAAAGCCGTGCGCAGAAGCTGCGCCTCTGAAGCCATAACAATGCTTAACGCAATATTAAAAGGACAGGAAGAATATTTCTTGATACACGGGGAATACACTGATAATATTGAAGATTTATCAATAACAGTTCCTCCGAAAAAACTGGAAAAAAATATGTCAGCCGAAGATAAAGAATCAAACTATTATTATAAATGTTGGGACAAGAGAACATGTGGTGCTTTCATGAATAATCCCGATTATCCTACTTTTGAATTCGTCCCTTTAAAAGGTAAATACTATAAAGGAAAAAAATGGTGTGTGGCAGCGGGAAAGAATCAGAATGCCCGCGCCATATGTAAGATGATAGGCACAGTTGACTCTGATTATAGCGGCGGCAATTATTATTTATTAAACTATTAAAAATATCATGTTTCGTTTCCGCTCAGCACGCGCGGCAGGTGTCTAGCTAATGTCTTCAAACCCGATAATCATTGCTGCGATAAAACCGCCGACGTAAGAAACCAGAATCCCTGCCAGATAGGGCCACGCATTGGTTGTAAGCGGCGCCAGTGGCAGGCCCGAAATCCCGCCCATCACATATGCTCCGACATGGTAAAATGCGATAACCGCGCCGCCGAAGCCGCCGCCTATACAGGCCGCCAAGAAAGGCTTGCCTAAAGGCAGCGTGACGCCGAAAATCAACGGCTCTCCCACGCCCAGAATGCCTACGGGCAGCGCGGAAATAGTCGTTTTCTTGAGCCTGGCGTTTTTGGTTTTCAATAATACATAAAGCGCGGCGCCCACCTGTCCCGCGCCCGCCATGGATAAAATAGGAAAAAGCACCGTATATCCGAATTCCGCTATAAGCTGCGCGTGTATAGGCGCAAGCCCCTGATGCAGGCCGGTCATTACCAGCGGAAGGAAGCCGCAGGCCAACAAAAAGCCCGAAAACGCCCCGCCTTTGGTTATGGCGATATTGGTGCCTTTTACAATCATATCCGCTATCCACCCGCCGAAGGGCTGTAAAACCAGAATGGCCGCAAATCCCGTTATAAAAACTACCAGAAAAGGCGTCAGGAACAAATCCAGCATATCCGGCATTTTTGAGCGGATTTTACGCTCCAGCCACGCGGCTAGCGCCACCACCATAATAACCGCAATAACGCCGCCGCGCGCGGGCACCAAATTATGGCCTAAGAGCTGGATATTCGCCAAAGCAGGGTTCGTAAGTATAACCGCCAGCACGCCGCCGAGCATCGGCGCGCCGCCGAATTCCTTCGCCGCGTTCACGCCTACGAATATATTGAGCCCGAAGGTAATCGCCCCGCCGAATACGCCCAGAAGCGCGCTGTAATCCGTGGCGGCCCAGCCCGGGCAGTATTTGTTCAAAATATTATTGACGGCCAAAATGAGCCCGCAGCCTATAAAAGCCGGTATCAGCGGTATAAAAATATTTGCCACTTTTTTTAGCAGCAGTTTAAAGGGCGTTTCGTTTTTCTTTTTTATGCTGGCTTTAAGGTCCTCGCCCGAAAGCGGGGCGGCATTGTTGAAACCGGAAATTTGGCGGAAAACTTCTTCCGTTTTGGCGGCTACGCCCTGGCCAAGTATAAGCTGCGCTTGGCCGGATGTGAAAACAACGCCGCTCACGCCGTCAATTTTTTTGATGGCGTCAAAATTGACCTTTTCTTTATCTTTCACGTTGAGGCGCAGCCTCGTCATACAGGAGGCGATTTCAAGCAAATTATCCGTGCCGCCGACCAGCGGCAAAACTGCTTCGGCTATTAGCGTATACTTATTTTTTGTCATATTATATCCTGTAAACGGCCATGGTATTTTTTTAGTAATGCTTCCGCCTGCGCGGCATTTATGCCCAGCTTTATTATGAGCACCGCGTTTTTGACTTTATAACCGACTGTTTTCAAAACCTTCTCGGCCTCCGCCGGCTTTGCGCCGGTGATATCGCGCACAAGACGAACGGCGCGCGCGTAAAGTTTTTTGTTGCTGGCTTTAACGTCAACCATATAATTTTTATAAATCTTACCGCACAGCGCCATTGCGGCGGTAGTAATTATATTAAGCGCCATTTTTGTGGCTGTGCCCGCCTTCATGCGCGTGGAACCCTGCAAAGCCTCGGGCCCTGTGGCAAGGTAAATTATATTGTCGGCCGCTTTTTTGTCCGCGGAATCATTGCATGTAACAAGGTTGGTATACGCGCCTGCTTTTTTGGCGGCTGCCAGCGCGGCGATGACATAAGGCGTGCGGCCGCTGGCCGCCACGCCGAAGACAATATCGCCCTTGCCGGCTGCTTTTAGAATATCCTTTCGGCCCAGTTCCGCACTGTCTTCCGCGCCCTCTTTGGCTTTAAAAACGCTGTTTTTGCCGCCGGCCATTATGCCTATTATTTGCCTCGGGTCCGTGCGGAAAGTGGGGGGGCATTCGGCCGCTTCAAGTATGCCAAGGCGGCCGCTTGTGCCCGCGCCGATAAAAATAATTTTGCCGCCCTTGGCAAAGCGTTTTGCGGTTTCTTTTACAGCCGTTTCTAACTGTTCGGAGGCTTTTTTTACGGCTTCAACGGTTTGCCTGTCCTCGCGGTTAATCATTGCTATTATGCCGGCGGCGCCGGCGCGGTCAAGATTTTGTGTGCGCGGATTGCGCGTTTCGGTGGATATCACAGATATGTTTTTCATATTTATATTATATAATTAAAATAAAATTACACAAGGAGTTTTTTATATCAGAAAAAATTTATTTAAAAAACTTCCTATTAAGAGAGTTTGTCTGTCTATAAAAACGATTTTTTCATAGCTTTCCCACAATAAATACATCATCTCTTTTTCGTCCACTGCGAATTTTTAATTCCCCTTTTGAAAAAATGGAAATAATTAAATCCCACCCCACCCCCTTTACTAAAGAGAGTAATTACAACTTAGTTTTTCTATATTGACAAGTTGAGGAATTATTAATATCATGGTTTAT
>JAIRLH010000081.1 GCA_031259485.1 Elusimicrobiota bacterium | reverse complement strand
TTTATTATATCATCAGCTGCGGGGAATTATATTATGCATTAAGAGCATTGCGCCGATATAGCTAAAATTATACAATTTTTGAAAGCCGGCAAAAATTAAACATTTAGACAAATTGCGCGCCTTTTCGCGGCGGATTTATTCTATGATACCCCCCCTCTCTCGGTATATGACCGTGAAAACGGAAGCGGATATCCCAAGTGCAAAAAAGCAGACGAGCCGGATTTCAATTCTATGAAAGACATGGCGCAAATAATTTTATTGATTCAGCCATAATCGCGGATATTGATAAAGTACTGGCCGGATTATGACGGCAAAGCCCTGCCTGGCCCTACGGGGGCCAACATATTACAGCCAAACTATTTTGATGCGGAATTTATAAGCTCGCGGGTTTGGGCGTTCTGATCCGCAAGGTTAAGAGAGAGAACTTTTGATACCCCGCTCTCTTCCATTGTTATGCCGTAGAGCATTTGCGCCGCTTCCATTGTGCGCTTATTATGCGTCACCACTATGAACTGCGTGCGTTGCGAGAATTCTTTTATAAGATTTATAAATCTCTCCACATTCGCCTCGTCAAGCGGGGCGTCGGCCTCGTCCAGTATGCAGAAGGGCGACGGGTTGTGCGTAAAAAAAGCAAACAGCAGCGAAATCGCCGTTAAAGCCTTCTCCCCGCCTGAAAGCGCGGATATGTTCAGCAGCTTTTTGCCCGGCGGCTGCACCGCGATGTCTATGCCCGTTTCAAGCACATTATCAGGATTTGTTAAGGTAAGCTCGGCCTCGCCGCCGTGAAATAATGTCTGATATACCGATTTAAAATGCATTTTCACCTGTTCAAAGGTATATTTAAAGTTTTCTTTTGTGGTGGCGTTGATTTTGGCTATGGCCGTCTTAAGGTCGCGCTTGGCCGTTTCCAAATCTTCTATTTGTTTGCGAAGGAAGTCATTGCGCGCGGTAAGCGCGTCGTATTCTTCGGGCGCGGTCATATTTACGGCGCCCATGTTTTCTATGCGTTTGCGCATCATTTTGACACGCTCCAAATCCACCTCTTTATCGCCCCATTTCATGCGGGCTTCCTCGGGCGTGGTATTCCATGCTTCAAGCAAATTATTGATTATGGCCGTGCGCTGGCGGCGGTGGTTTGTGAGCGTGTTTTCCAAGTCGTGCGCTTTTATGGTAAGTTCGCTTGCGCGCGATTTGCTTTTGTTGAGCGCGGTATTTTTCGCGTTAAAATCGGTTTTCAGAAGATTAAGGCTGTCGCGCAGTTTTGTTTCGTCAATTTCCAGCGCGGCCAGATTATCGCGCAACGCGGCCAACTTAGCTTCGTTTGAAAGCTTTTCGCCGTCAAGCGAGGCAATGCGTTCGTTGGATTTTACAATCTGCTCCGCGCGTTTGGCGGCGGCCGATTGCAGGGCGGTCTCTTCGGCGGAGGTGGATTTCAAATCCAGCTCCAGATTGTTTTTGCGGATTTTTACTTCGTAAAGTTTCGCGTTTGCCTGTTCAACCTCGGTTTTTAGCGCTGTTGCCGAAGCCTGCAATGAGGCGCGGTGCCGGCGCAGAGTCTCAGCCGCTTGCTTGGCCTGCTCATACTCTTTGCTAAGCGCCGACAGCTTCTCCTTTAAACCGGCGGAATTTTGTTTGCGCGTCTCTATGCGCGCCAGTATGTCCCGCTTGTTTTTGGCGGCGGCGGCGGCATGGGCTTCAATATCGGCAAGGGAACGCTTTTTATTATTTAAATTATTCTGCGCGGAATTTACGGCCAAAGCCTCTTCCTGATATTTGACGCGCAGCTTGGCAAGGCTTTCTTCCAGCTCGGCCAGCGCGGCGGCGGCGGCGGCGGTCTCTTTATCCGTCTCTTCCTGCTGCAGCGAGATTTGGCGCAACTCTTTTTTGGTTTCTTCTTCCTCGCCCCAGTAGGCTTCCGGGGATTTGACATCGCTCGCGCCGCCCGATATCCAAAAACCTTCCGATACCGCGCCGTCCTGCGCGCTGTATGCCGCGGCCATAAAATGTACCGCGGCTCGCAGGCGTTCCGGATAAATTATTTTATCCAGCAAAGCGTTTTGCGCTGTTGTTGCCTGTTGCGCGGCGGCGGGCACGGCGTCCAAAATTATAAATCTTGCGCGGGCTTTGCCGTTTTGCTTCAAAATATCAATAGCCTTTTGCGCGGGCTGCATGGTATCGCAGATTATGGAATCCAGAAATTTGCCAAAGGCTTCCTGCGCGGCCAAAGCGTATTCCTGCGGGATTTTAATATTTTCGCGCAGCGTGCCGCCGATGCCGGCAATATTGCTCTCCTCCACCAGTTTTGCGCCGACCCAATAAGGGTCGTTTTTGCCCTGCGTTTGTATCATCTGCATTTTGGTGTTCAGAGATGCCCTTTGCGCATTTAAGGCATTGGACTTTTCGCCCAAAGTCTGTTTTTTGGCAGCCAGCTGCGCAACCTGCTCCGCCGCCCGCTGCTGCGCGGTTTTGACCGCTGCAAGGCTCTCAGACCTGGCGGCGAGCGCGGCGGTTAAATCTTCCGCTTCTTTTTTGAGCGCGCTTATCTGTGCGGCCTGCGTTTGTAAAGTGCGCTCTAAGTTTATCAGGTTATTATTTTCATGCGAAAGCGCGGAATCTTCCAAAGCTATTTTGCCGCCGAGTTCCATTTCGCGCTGGGAGAAATTGAATAAATTGCCGTTTGCCTGCTCAAAATCCGCCTCGGCTTTATGAAGATCCCGCTCGTTTTGGCGCGAAGCCTCGTATTTTTGGTTATAATTCTGCTGCAACGGGGCAAAATCAGCCTCAACCGCGGACAGTTTTTCCTTAAGCGCGTTTATTGCGGGCGTAAGCTCGGCCATGCGTTTTTGGCTTATTTCTTCTTCAGAGCTGTATGCGCGTATCTGCTGCCCCAGCTCCTGCGCGAGGCTTTCGCAGTTCTTTATCGCTCCCTCAAGCAGACCTATCTGGTATTTGGAGGAGGCAATTTTCTCGTTAAATTCATTGAGTTCTTTTTGTTTGTGCGTGAGGTTAAGGTCTAAAGCGGCAACCTCGCCCTCGGCCGCGGAAACAGCCGCCGCAATATCTTCAAGCTCTTTAGTTACGGGGTTAAGCTCGGTCTGCGCGGCGTTTATCCGCTCGTCATGGCTTTTAATATTTTCAAGCGAGAGAGCGATCTCGCTCTCCTTAAGTTCCTCGCGGTATTTTTGGTATAGGCGTGCTTTTTTGGCTTCAGAATCAAGTTTTTTGATTTGCTCGGCTATCAGCGCCAGCGTGTCGCTGAGGCGGGCGATATCCATATCAACGCGCTCCAGCTTCCTTTGCGCTTCGTCGCGCTTGGCTTTGTATTTGGATACGCCGGCCACTTCTTCAAAAATTTCCCTGCGCTGCTCGGGGCTGGCGGAAAGGATTTGTTCTATAGACCCCTGGTCAATTATCGCATAGCCCTCGCCGCCGATGCCCGTATCCAGAAACATCTCCCTTATGTCTTTTAGGCGGCACTGCACGCGGTTTAAAAAATATTCGCTTTCCCCGCTGCGGAAGATTTTACGGGCCACCGTCACTTCCCCGAAGTCCACCGGCAGTTTGCGGGAAGTATTGTCAAATACCATATTGACCTGGGCCATATTAAGCGCGGGCCGTTTTTTCGTGCCGTTAAAAATTATATCCACCATGGAGCCGGAGCGCAGGCTCTTCCAGCTCATTTCCCCTATAGCCCAGCGGACGGAATCTATAACGTTTGACTTGCCGCACCCGTTGGGCCCCACTATGCAGGATACCCCAGGCTCAAAATTAAGCCTTACTTTGTCTGCGAAAGATTTGAAGCCTATTATTTCTATAGCTTTGAGATACATGAATGCTTCCTAAAATTTTGAGATTTATCAAAAATACAATATATAATATGATATAAAATTTAGGCCTTCTAATACAGCGCGCCGCGCCAATGTTTGAAAAAAGTTTGACTTAGCATAAAAGTTTTATATAATATTTTTGTTAGAGGTTTTTAACACATAGAAACATCAAGGAGATATAAAATGAAGAAAATAGCAACATTTGCAGTGCTCGCCTTGTTTGCAGCCAGCGCAAATGCTTTGACGCTTACAAGCCCTTTCTTTATGCAGAGCAAAGGCAAAGTTCTTTCTGACACAGGTTTAATCTATGTCAATGAAAGACACGGCGCGACCGCATACGACCTTAACGAAAGAGTCTCGTATGCCATAGAAGATAATATCCAAGTCGGCGCGGATATTGGATATAATTTGTTCCATGCCGCTGGCAAAAATGTAAAAGGTTTCTATAATCCGACGATTTTCGGCTATTATAGATTTGTTGATCAGGATTTCAATCTTGACGCCGGCGCGGAAGTCACGCTCGGTCTTTTTGATAATGACGTTGAAACGAAAGATTATGTTTATGACGTTGTTGTTAGAGGCGAAAAGAATATAAACGAATTTTCTTTCGGCGGAAGAGTTAATTTTGCCTTTAACGACCCCAAAGAAGGCGATACGACAAAAGACCTCGGCTTATATGTCTACGGTCTCTATAACTTCAATGAAAAATTGGCCGCCGGTGTTGATTTTGACTATGTTTTTATCGGTCTTGGCGAAGACAATGATGAGAAGATTTATAGCGTTTCCGCAATCGGCGGTTATGAATTCTCGGACAATATGGGCCTATTCGGCAGAGCAGGTTTTTTAAAATCCGATGCCGATGGTGCAGAAACCAGCCCGATCGTTGGCGTAAACTTCAAAGTTCTTTTCTAAATTTAATTAGAGAAAACACAAACCCCCGCTTAAATGGCGGGGGTTTTTTATTGTTATAACTTTTCAGAATGTTTTAGTTTAAAGCAGTTATGCGTCATTGCGAGGACGGATTTCACTTGACAGGCCGAAGCAATCCAGAGTTGTCATACTGCGCCCCGCGCCTGTTGTCATCGTGTCTTTTCTTTTGTCATTCTGCTACTACTTCCTCTTACTGTAAATATCTAAGGAAAAATATAGTAACGGACGGGCGGGAGAAGCTGCGCAAGCCTCGGACAGTCGGGCAAACCCAAGTTTAATACGACTTCGGATTATATATTATTGTTCTTCTGATGATATAATTCCAAAAAAATACCGCGCCGGTAGCGATAATTTTTGAGGGCAGCGGCATAATTGAAAAAATGCCGGACAGCAGCCACATCAGCAAAAAGTTTAAACCGAATCCTATTAAACTGACGGCGAACACCGGCCAAAAATCCCCGCTGCGCGCCTGCTTGCGGAACATGGTTGTACGCCCCACAAACCAATTGACTATCGTCCCTAACAACAGCCCTGTTGCGGTAGCCGAATATATCCCCGAACCAAAAACGCCGTTGCAGAGCCAGAACGCCGCCCACTCGGCAATCGCCGCGGCGCCGCCGACTCCGGCGTACGCCAGCATACCGCATGCCGCTTGACTTGCTTTCAATGTAGTCTCTCTCTGTATTTATGTCCCATAAGCCTGCGCGTTCGGCTGAGCCGTCCAGTATTAAGCGCGCCGCCTTAATGCCCGTAAGCATGGAGTGATCCATATTATTGTAGCGGTGCTGGCCGTTTCTGCCTATGCAATACAAATTTGGCACGGCGTTCAGCCACAGGGCGAACTTATTGATTTCATTATAGGTATCAAAATATGCGGGATATGCTTTTTGCACTTTCATGCGGCAAAAGTCCAATATGCTGTTTCCGCCGCTGATCGCGCCGATAATTTGCATCTCGCGGATGGCAAAAGCCCGCGCTTCTTCGTCGCTCATAGACCAAAACTCGTCACTTTCGTTGCAGAAGTATTCCAGCCCCGCCCAAACGGTATTTTGCGGATCCGCAACCATATAGGGCGACCAGTTGTTAAAAATCTGCAGGCGCCCCAATTTCACGCGCGGGTCCTGTATATAAATCCAGCAGTCCGGTATAAGTCCGTCAGCTTTACCGGTTTTTAGTTTCAGTTTGTCTATAAGTAAGCCGATTGTAACAAAATCGCGGTACGGCAGCCCGCCTGCAATACGGCGTATTTGCTCCGGCACATTATCCATTGCGGCGGCCAGATCTTTCAAAGCCATTGACGACACAATAATATCGGCCGGCAATGTTACTCTGCCGCCGTTTACCGAACAAAGCACGCTGTCGGCGCGCACGGCAACGGCTTTGTGGCGGAGTTTCAATTCTCCTCCCAGCTCCGATACTTTCCCCGCGAAGGTTTCCCACATTTGCCCCGGACCGAATTTCGGGTAGAGGAACTCTTCAATAAGAGAGGTTTCTTTCGCTTGCGCTTTGCGGTTGAACAATCTGCGTACTGCGTTTTTTATTACCGCGCTTATTGATATGCCTTTTACGCGCTGCGCGCCCCAGTCGGCCGAGATATCGCGCGGATGTCTGCCCCAAACCTT
>JAIRLH010000050.1 GCA_031259485.1 Elusimicrobiota bacterium | reverse complement strand
AAATAAATATAGTTTCTGATAAGCCGTCGCGGCCTACTTTGGAAAGCATTATGGCCCTGCTTATGCTTTTCGCCAGCGCGATTTTTTATATTTCTGCCATACTCGCGCGTTGAGTAGAGTTATTTTAACCGAGACCGCTTAAAGCGGTAATATAAGAAGAGGCAAGCTACACAGTGCGTAGCACATTTTCCTGTGGTTTCCGCATAGCGTATTACTGTTTTGTTTGACGCCGCCCAAAAGCAGGCAGACGTCGGCATCGTTCGCAGAAGTAAAACACCATCGCCTGCCGGTTTTATAATTTAGGCCCAGCAGATAGTCAAAATTGCTATTTCCGTAAGTATCCTCATCATAAAAAATGCTGTCGGACGGGCTTGATGATATAGGATATGAGCCGCCCTTTATGTAGGGATTGTTTGTGCAATTAAGAAGACCGTCCGGCACAGTCCAGCCTGCCGTGCTTATATAGCAGCCGGTTAAGCTTATCTCAAGATCTATGGTTTTCCAAGACGCTCCGGCTATATCGCCGTTGATAAGATAATATTCGTTTAAAGCTTTATTGGTATTGAGGCAGTGCGATAGCGGCGAGTATGCCTATGATAACAACAACAAGAAGTTCAATTAAAGTAAACCCGAGGCTCGCAATGACGACATGCGTGGCTAGAACTGCCTGTTTTTTAGTTGTTCCCTATTCCTGAGGCAAAATATAAAATGTATAATATTGAAATAATATAAAATTGGAGACCGGATATGTCCAAACTTGATAATGTAAAAATCGCCGCTTTGAAAAATATTCTCAAAAAAAATAAACTTAACGGCTATATCATAACCGATTTTAACGATCTTAAATATTTCTTAGGCAGCGCGGTTGCGATGCCGGGTGAGGCCGTTATCCTTTTCCATTCAAAAGGGCTTTACATGGCCGTGCGCAGCCTTTATGAAGCCTCTTTCCGCGAGCAATTCCCAGAGATTAAAACCGAAGGCTGCGATGCGGACCGCGCGGAGCAGATAATAAAACAGGCTAACAGACTCGGCCTCAAAAACGTCGCTTTTGACAGCTCTAAAGAAATTTACGCGGCAGGCAAAATTTTTGCCGGAGCGGGTTTTAAAGAAGCCCCCGGGCTTATAACCGCTTTGCGCGTTTCCAAAACTGAATACGAGCTTAAAAATATGCGCGCCGCGGCCAAAATAGCCTACGCGGCTTTTGAGCATATCAGGAAGCGCCTTAAGGCCGGCGTGACGGAAATGGAGTTGTGCGCCGAGCTGGAAAGATTTATGAAACACAAAGGCGCAAGCGCGCTTTCTTTCCAGTCTATTGTCGCCTTCGGCGCGGGCACCGGCAACCCGCATTATATGCCGGGGAATGTAAAGCTCAAAAAGAATATGCCGGTTATGTTTGACTTCGGCTGCATTTATAACGATTACTGCAGCGACATAACCCGCACTGTATGGTACGGCGATAAACCCGCGCCGGAGTTTAAGAAAATTTTAAAAATAGTGCGAGAGGCGCATGATATGGTCGCCGCGCGGGCAAAATACGGCATGAGCGGCGCGGAAATCGACGCCATTGCGCGCGGGCATATAGAAGCCGCCGGTTACGGCAAATACTTTACGCACCGCACGGGCCACGGCATTGGGCTGGAGCCGCACGAACGCGGCGACATCAGCCAGCTTAATAAAGAAAAAATCGGCCTGAATTACTGCTTTAGCGTGGAGCCCGGGATATATTTGCTAGGCAAATTCGGCGTGCGGTGGGAAGATTGTTTTTACATGACCGAAAGCGGCATAAAAATTATTAACTGAGGTGCGGCAATGAAATCAAGCGACGAAAAACTTAGAAATTTCCAAAAGATACTCAAAAAGCAGGGCATAGGCGCTTTTGCGGTTATGGATATTGCGTCCGTCAATTATCTTGCTGATTATAAATTTATGGGTCAGAGCGACGCTTTCCTTCTGGTCACGCCGTCGCAGGCATGGTGTTTTACTAAAGAACTTTATGCCATAACCCTGCGCCGCGCCGCGCCGTTTTTCAAATGCGTGAACAGTTTAAATCCTGCGGATATCGCCGCGAAAGTCAAAGAGTTCAAAATAAAATCCGCCGCTTTTGACCCGGGGCTTATTGATTATATTTCCGGCAATATGTTTAAGGCCGCGGGTTTTAAGGAACTGCCCGGCATTGTCGCCGCCGCGCGCGAAATTAAACTGCCTAGCGAAATCGCAAAAATCCGCAAAGCCTGCCGTATATCGGCGAAGGCTTATGAAATCTTCCGCAGAAAACTTAAAACCGGCCTAACGGAAACAGCCGCGGCCAGAATGCTGGAGGATATAATGTATTCGCTGGGCGCGACTGGGCTGGCTTTCCCTACCGTCATGGCTTTCGGCCCCAATGGCGCGAACCCGCATCACGCAAACGGCGAAAGGAAACTAAAGGCCGAGGATGCAGTGTTGATGGACTACGGATGCACTTATCAGGGCTACTGTTCCGACATCACGCGCAGTTTCTGGCACGGCAAAAAACCGGCGAAGGAATTTACCAAAATTTACGATATCGTAAAAGCCGCGCATGACGAAGTGATAAAAAAAGCAAAACCCGGCATGAGCGGCGAGGAGCTTGATGCCGTCGCCCGCAATTATATGGAAAAGGCCGGCGGCTTTGCCAAATATTTCATACATACGACGGGCCATGGACTCGGCATTGAAATACACGAAGCGCCGCGCGTTGGCATGAAGTCAAAGCAAATTTTAAAAACCGGTATGGTTTTTACCGATGAGCCCGGCTTGTATTTTGAAGGAAAACTCGGCGTGCGGTATGAAAACACGGTGCTGCTTACAAAGCGCGGCGCAAAAATTTTAACTGTTGGCGAATAGTCTGTCTTTCTATGTGAACGCATTTGCTGAATTTAATGATTTTATAATAAACTTTCGCATACTTTCTTAGCTATTGCATCGCTGCCGCCGCAAGCTTTTTTGCCCGGGTCTGTCGGACGGTTATCCAGATTTATCTTATAGCTCATGCGATTGCCGCCTTCGTAATTGCCTTTTTCTTTAAAAAGATTAACACTTACTGAAACATTGGTGAAATTATAGTTATATAGCGCATATCCGTCGTCGCACATCAGTATTCCGTTATCCGTTGGAGGGCAACCGGGAATATCAATATAGCTTTTCATCTCCTGATAATTTGGATAACGCCCCAAAGTAAGATAGGCCATTTCTAAACCGTCTTTAAATGATTTAAGATTAAGGAGCCGAGGGACGATTTTGCTTTTCAATATGGCTTTTTGGTATTGCGGCCACGCGATTGCGGCGAGTATGCCGATAATTAACACGACTACAAGCATTTCAATTAAAGTAAAAGCTTTTAAACCCTTTGCGCTCATATGCTCTCCTTTATACCTTTATAATTAAAGATATCCCGTATTCTCCTCTAAACAGTTTAAAAACGGCTTAATATATTATAAGCAATATTTTTAATAATTGCAAACAGGAAAATAAAAGTTGATATGGTCATTTCAAGAAAGAAAAAAATCAGAATGTCCTTTTTAAGGCATTTATACTTCATTGCCGTTAGGATTGTTGTCATTCTGCGGCCTCAGAATGGAAACTCTGGATTGCTTCGGGCCTTTGAACGGGGCTTTGCAATGTCGGCTAAAGACAATCCGCTGCTTTAACCGCGACATTCCCAAATATTATATCCGAATAATTTGATAAAATATAACAAAAAGAAACTGTTTAATTGTATACGGAGAAATAAATTATGATAGGAACGGGAGATTTCAGGGAAGGCTTGATTTTTGAGAACGAAAACGGCGAACTGGTTGAAATTATTGAATACCAGCATCACCGCAAGTCGCAGGCGCGGGCCGTGGTGCGCGTTAAGCTGCGCAATTTAAACACGGGTTCCATTATAGAAAGTTCCTACAGGCCGGAAGATAAGTTTAAGGAAGTCAGCATGGAAAAGCGGCCTTTTACCTATTCCTACGCCGACGGAGATATGCTTTATTTTATGGACAGCGCCAGCTACGAGCAGGTGGGCGTGCCCGCCGCGAAAATGGGGCGCAAAAAAAATTATCTGGTGGATAATATGGAAGTCATCGGGCTTTATATCAATGACCAGCTTTTCAGCGTGGATTTACCGATTAAGGTTGATTTGCGCATAGCCTCCACCGTGCCAGGCGTGCGCGGCGACACCGTGGCTAACATGACCAAAATGGCCACGCTGGAATCCGGCATAGAAGTCAAAGTGCCGCTTTTCATAAACGAAGGCGATAAAATCCGCATAGACACCCGCACAGACACATACGTGGAACGGGTTAACAATTAGCCGTGAAGCTGATTAAAGCCGCCGACGGCGCGGTCATAGCTGATAAATTGGTAATGAAGGACGGCGTATTGGGCCGCGTCCGGGGACTTCTGGGCAAAAAAAAGCTGGGCGCGGGTGAGGGTATAATCCTTAAACCCTGCACGCAGATACATACTTTTTTTATGCGTATGCCGATAGACGCGGTTTTTATCAGCGGCGATTTGAAAGTTTTGTATGCGGCGGAGAATATGCGCCCCTGGCGCGTGAGCCCGCTGTTTTTTAAATCGGTTTACACAGTTGAGATAGCCGCCGGCGCTTTGGCCGGCCGGCTGAAGATCGGGGACCCAGTTTCTTTCAGGGATTAAAGAGGTTTTTCCTCCGCTTCCTTGCGGCAAAGACCCTCTTTCGCCGTTCTCCCTTTTCTCTTGCGGGAGAGGGCGGGGTGAGCGGCGTCGTTTAAAGCTATTGACTAAATCCATACTTTCGGCCATAATATATATAAGGGATTTGCGATGAAAAAATTCATTCTGCTTTTAATAATTTTATTTTTTGGAGCGACGCTGCCTTCGGCCGCGGCGCAGGCTAAATTTGACGATTTTGCCGCCAATGCAAGCAAAGATAATCTTGAATATTTTGTAGAAGATTTATCCGGCCTGCTGGGCGCGGGCGCTTTTACTACCGGGCGCATTCTGGGCTGGGGCGGGTTCATGCTTTCCGCGCGCGCGGCGGTAATGCCGAAACCAAATAAAAATAATACCGCTTTCGGCCCCGCCGAAGGCAGTCAGTATAAACTTTACCCGTGGATACAGGGCGAAATCGGCCTGCCTTTCAGGCTGGACGGCTATATCCGCGCGTCATCTTACGACGGGCTCACCGTAGCCGGCGGCGGCCTGAAATGGGGTATAATACCGCCTAAGGAGGTGCTTTACACTTTTCAGCCTATGGTGGTGGTGCTGGCGGAATCAGGCGTGCATAAAAATTTCTCCCTCACGCACTACAGCGCGAATTTTGTGCTCTCCTTCAAACTTCCCTACGTGGTGCCTTATATCGGAGGCGGCGTGGATTACTCAAAACTGACCGTGCAGAACGCGGACGATATCTCTCTGATAGGCGCGACGGCCTATTCAACGACGCCGCGCGGCACCGCGGGCTTGAACTTCAAACTGCCGGCTTATGTGGATTTAAGCCTTGCCGCCAATTACGCGAGCTACGGCGTGGGCGCGGAAGCCAGCCTGGGCGTGCGCTTCTGATTTTATGAAATTTTATCTTATAAGTCTTGGCTGCCCAAAGAATCTTACCGACAGCGAGGATTTTTGCGCCCGTCTTGCCGCCAAAGGCCACAAGATGGTTTTTACGCCGCAGGGCGCGGATATTATCATAATAAACACATGCGGGTTTTTATCCTCCGCGCTTAAAGAAGCGCGCGAAAATATTAAAACCGCGCTTGAGCTTAAGCAAAACGGGATAGTAAAAAAAGTGGCCGTGACGGGCTGTATGGTGGAGAGGCTTAAAGACGAAGTCAAAAAGGAATTCCCCGCGCTGGATTTGGTGTTTTCCGTGGCGCAGCAGCAAAGGATTGAAGAAATTATAAACGGCCGCGCGCAGCTTATCACTCCGATACAAAACGATCTGCATATCCCGCGTTATAAAATGACTTTGACGCTGCCGCACACCGCGTATCTTAAAGCGGCCGACGGCTGCAATAACCGCTGCGCTTACTGCGCGATACCGGCCATACGCGGGCCTTACCGCTCAAAACCAGAAGAAGAAGTTGTGGCAGAAGCGCGGCTGATGACGCAAAACGGCGTCAAAGAGCTTTCGCTCATCGCGCAGGATACGACTTCCTACGGGCAGGATTTGTACGGCAAACCGCGGCTTGAGCGGCTGCTTAAAAAGCTGGTTAAAATTAAAGATTTGCAGCGCATACGCATAATGTACGCCTATCCGCACCGCGTGAGCAGGGAGCTTGCGGACATAATGGCGGCAGAGGAAAAGATTTTCCCTTACCTTGATATCCCGCTGCAGCATATATCGGATAATATACTGAAAGCCATGAACCGCCGCTGCGGCGCGGGCGTAATAAAAAAAGTTTTGGACATGCTCAAAAAAACCGTTCCGAACATTGCGCTGCGCACTAATTTTATAACCGGCTTTCCGGGCGAGACGCAAAAAGATTTCAACGAGCTTAAAAAATTTGTGAAGGATTATCAGTTTGACAATATCGGAATTTTTGAATACCACCGCGAGCTTGGCACGCCAGCCTATGACATGCCCGGCCAAATCCCGGCCGCCGTAAAAAAACAGCGCGCGCGGGAACTGGCGCAGGCGCAAAGCCGCGTGGTGGATAAACTGAATAAGGCTTTAGTAGGGCAGACTATAGAAGTTATAAGCGATACGCCCTCGCGCGGCCGAACCTACAAAGACGCGCCCGATATAGACGGCGCGCTTATTTTCAGCCGGCCCGTGCGGGCGGGCAGGATTTTCAAAGCCAAAATCATCAAAGCCAAAGGTTACCGGCGCACGGCCGAAGTTTAAGCCCTATCTTCCATTACTTTATAATTTCTCTTATCAAAGGATGCTTGGACGGGCTTTTATTGCTTCCTTACAGAAGCCCCTCACCGTACGGTGAGGGGCTTTCATTGTGAATAAGCTCTTATCTGCAACTCCTATATATATCTGGACCGGTTGCTTGCGGGCAAAGGCAGCCATATTTCTTGTTAAAGCGACATTGGTTACCATTGTGGGTTCCGCAATCGCAGGTTCCGTCGCAATTTACCGTGCCGCCGCAGGACTCGCACAAGCCGTTGGTCTGATCCGGTGTCGTCACCAAGACACAGTCTCCCCAGCCCATACCGTTTTTGTTACATGTTTTCCATCTGCACAAGCCGCATGCCTGTATACTGTCGGGGGTACACACGCATTCTCCTACACTGCACTCTCCCCATTCTCCTGAAGTGTTCCATTCGCCTGTAGTCCTATCACATGACACCGTCCTATTCTGCTTCCCTTGATTATTACACCCGCAGATCCGTTCAATTGCAGGTTTTGTAGCATCGGAACATTCATATGAGCTTGTACAACCTGACGTATTCCAGCTTCCGCAGCTTCCTCCGCTGCAAGTTTCTGTACATGTCCTAGTCGCCGTGCCGCCAGTATAACTGCTGTTTAAGCTTGAACAAGCTATGCTAGTCGCCTGCGTCTGCGTGGGACTTGTGCAGGTACCAGTCCAGCTTCCGGTCTGCCAATTACCAGTTGACGTATCACATGTCACTGTTCTTGTTTG
>JAIRLH010000179.1 GCA_031259485.1 Elusimicrobiota bacterium | reverse complement strand
TGCCTTTGCCGTCGTATCAGCCGCCATCCTTGCCGCCGTATCAGCCGCCGTCTTTGCCGCTACATTAGCCGCCGCTTGGGACTTTATCATGGTCTTTTCATTTACCTCAATATCATCATCATAGTTCGTCGCTGCCGACAGTAACGAAACACACAAAGAAAAAGCACACACAGTTATAAACATTTTTGTGGTCAATTTCATATTAGTCTCCTTTTATTAAATAACTACTATCTTTATTATATACATTATTAGTTATTTTGTCAATGGGCTGTTAAACATCAATGGATATCGGACTTTTTACCGTCGGCAAATGCGCACGGATTATATTTAATACTCCGCAAATTTTCTTACCTGCCGCAGCATTTTTTGTATTTTTTGCCGCTGCCGCACGGGCAGGCGTCGTTGCGGCCGATTTCCGGCTCGTTTTTTACCACGGTTTCCACCCTTACGCCGTTTTCGCGCCGCTGTTTAAGCTCTTCTTCATGCTCTTTGACCCATTTTTTCATGGCGCGCGGGGAATTCATGTCAACGCCGTCATTTTCCATGCGTTTGGCAAGGTCTACAAACTTCTGCTTTACGGCGGGGTCTTTTATTTTATTCCTGACGAAGCCGGGCAGCACCGCCATCTCGCGCTCTATGCGCTCTTCAAGAGTCTCTTTGACTTTGGGCGCGGGCGCGGGTTGCGCGGCCGGACCGGCCTGAGGACGGGATTTTTTCTTCCATAAAAAGTCAAAAAACATAATTTATATCTCTCCGTTAATAATTTTTTTGATTGCCTTGCGCACTATCAGGGCTTTTTTTACATAATCATTGCTTTCCGGTATAACTATATGGCGCGGGTGGCCGGCCCAGAGTTTAAGTATATCCACGTCAATCTGCAAAGCCCTTTCAAGACTTTCGGTGCGCACGGCCGTGTTCTGGTAAAACTTTGCTTCCTTGGGCGGGGACATGTGTATTACTGCATAATATTTTTTATATTCTTCCCCAACGGTTGTCCGCATGGTTTTGAGGAAGTCTTCCGCGCCGTAGGGCCAGTAAATCGCGCCGTCCAGAGAGCCCCTGTCGCACACAATCAGTCTGGCGGAGGGGTTTGTTTCCTCCGCGAGGGCCTCAAGCTCTTTTGTGACAAAATAAATTATGCGCTGAGCGCGATAGGTATGGCGCGGGCTTTTGTCATCGCGCGGGAAGCCCCCGCCGTAAACCAGCGTGGCGGCTTCCATCGCGGCTTCAATATCGGTGCCGTATTCGTCCTTAAGAATGGAAAGTATGGTTGTCTTGCCGCTTGCCGGCCCGCCGGTAATTACGACTTTTTTCATAAGATCCCTCGGCTGTTTTAATTTTGCCGCGCGCTTTGCGCCAGGCGCTCTAAATACTCATCTTTTATTTTATTAAATTCTTCTCTCTTTTCGGGCATGATCTCGCGCTGCGCGGAACTGCGGTTTTTGTTGTTGAGGAAATCCAGATACTTTTCACCCTGGCGTATGCGAAAGTCCAAATGCGGCCCCGTGGAAAGGCCCGAGCTGCCCACATAACCTATCACCTGGCCCTGTCGCACGCGCGCGCCGACGTTTACGCCCCTGCCGAAATCTTTCAAATGCCCGTAGCAAGTGACGAAATTATTGGGGTGCGCCACCTCCACATAATTGCCGAAGCCGCCCTTGCGGCCTTTGAATTTTACCACGCCGTCCCCCACGCTTTCAACGGGCGTGCCTACGGGCGCGGCGTAATCTATGCCGTAATGCGGGCGCCTTATGCGAAGTATGGGGTGCAGCCTTGACTTTGAGAAACGCGATGTTATGCGCGCGCCGCGAACGCTTATCGGCGCTTTGAGGAACATCTTTTTTGTGAATTTGCCGTTTTCATCGTAAAATTCGTCCTCAAAGCGTATGGCGTAATGTCTGCCCGTATATTTGCCGTCGTAATAAGCGGCCAGTATGCTTTGGTTGAGCGTCGCGCCGCCGGCGGTATAGTCCTCCCGCCAGAGGACGGCGAAAGAATCGCCGTTTCTGGTTTCCGCGTTAAAATCTATCGCCCACGAAAATAAATCAGCGAATTCCACTATAAACGCGGGCTTGAGCCCAGCTTGCTGCATTGACGCGAAAAGTGAAGATTCTATTTTGCCCTGCGCGAAACTGTCGCGCGTTTTTACGCTTATGTCCATAATGCCGGCGACAAGGTCCTCCCCGCTCTGCGCCACGTAGTAGCGGCTGAAGTCTTTCGTTATCACGAGCATTTTGAAATCGTCCGTCTCGGTCATGGTGAGCAGGTATCTGTCGCGCGGGGCGAGGCGGCGCATGTTGAGCACGCCGTCCAGCTTTTTTATGATTTGCGCGGCCAGCTCTTTTGGTATGCCGTTTTCCCGCAGGCTTGCGGCAAGCGGAGTTTTAAGACCGCCTTCGTATTTTTTAAAGTAAATTTCCTCCTGCTTGTTTTGCGCGTCAATCTGCTCCAAATGCCGCTGCACGAAAAAATTTACAATCAGAAAAACCGCCACGCAAACCGGCGCATAAATAAAAAATTTAATAAGAAAAGTTTTTATATAAGGGTTGCCCGCTAAATCTCTCAATATTTGCATAATTTTATATCAATAATTTTAGCATTTTTTGCCGGCGGGCTTAATACGAAACGCCCGCTTGAGTCTTTTCAAACGGGCGTTTTATCAATGTCCGGC
>JAIRLH010000175.1 GCA_031259485.1 Elusimicrobiota bacterium | reverse complement strand
CGTGCGCCGCAACGCCAATGTTCTTATTGAAGGGCTCGTAAGCAGACAATCTGCCGCGATGATACAGGAAAACGACGTAATAACTTCCTGGCTCAAGCAGGATGACAGAATTTTAAACGTGGTCTATTTTAACGGCAACGGCACTGTGCGCTGGCATAAAGACATAAACATGTGGGGCCGCACATTGCCCGAATACGATCGCGGCGGTCATCTGGAAACGGACGCGGTTTTTGACGTTTTCCAGACAAAACGCCACCGCGTGATGCTCAAGGGCGACGGCAATGTTTACGAAATCGCCATCCCGCTGCTAGCCAGAGATAAGAATGTGGCCGGCGTAATAAGCCTGGACGTCTCGCGCGAGGAGGTCAGAGAAAAAATTAACGAAGCCCTGCTTTCCTATCTGGCCGGCGCGGTGGCGATATTCGCGCTTATGGGTTTTGTGCTTTACCTGTTTGTGATACGCAATGTCGTCAATCCGCTCAACTATCTTACGGACAGCATTGAAAACGTTTCAACAAAAAGCTTTCAATTTGACTTTATTGAGCGAGAGGACGAAGTCGGTGCGCTTGCCAAAGCCGTGGAACGCTTTCTCAACAAAGTCAAAAAAGAGCTTGAAGAGCGCGAAACCATGGACAAAGACCGCCAGCATTACGAGCAGGAGTGGTGGGCGTCCGTGCTGGCCATAACCATACCCAAAGGCAGCCGCGCCATAGTGGTGGACGAAAACAATAATGTCATGCACTCCAATTTTGAGCTTGCGATAAAAAAAGACGGCCCGGTGCATCTGCTTGATATATTCGGCGGCACGCAGCAGGATATAGTGCATCTTGTGGGCCAGGCTATGGACAACCCGGGCAAAATCTTCCGCGCCAAAACGGAAAGCGGCGGCCGCGCTTTCGCCATAAAGACTTTGCAGCTGAGCTCTAAGGGCGGCGTTGTGCGTACCGTGATAGTACTTGAACCGCTGTCCTCAAAAGAATAAAATATCTATATGCGGCGCCGGCTGCCGGCGCGCGTTAATTTTACAAGGAGACAAGAAACTATGAAACTGGAAATAAGAAAGATAACCATAAGCTCTTTATTCTTATCGGCTTATCCGCTGGTGCTGTTCGGTCTGGCGCTGGCGCGGGCTTTGCTTGCCCCGCCGGATTTCAGCGCGTCCGCCACGGCGGTAGAGATGATCATGCAGGTTGTTCTGGGGATACTGGTTGAAACGGCGGTAATGCTTGTGCTCAGCGTTGTTATAGCCTTCGTTTACAATCTTTTCTGTTCTTTCGGCATCAAAGGCATAAGGTTTGATATTGAAGAGGTTGAGGAAGCCCCCGGTCCGCAAGGGGATTAACGCGCTACGCGTATATTATGTAGGAGGACAAATGAAGAAATTATTATTGTTCGTATTGTCGTTAGCTTTATTTGCGGGGGCCGCTTTCGCGCAGGCCAAAAAGAAGGCGGCTAAAGAGCCGGCTAAACCTGCGGCCGCGCCCGTAACCGTAATAGTGGCCGCCGGGGAAGCCTCCGGCGGGGTTGACCAGGCGTTAAACGCAAACCTGGAAAGGTTTTTGGGCGTGCCGCTTGAAATCACGGCCGTGGACCGCGAGGCCGCGCTTAAAGACGCTAAATACGCCGGCCTTAACCTTGATTATATGCCGCTTTATTTACTCGGCAAAACCAAACTGACCGAAGAAAAATTCGGCGAGCATGTAAAACAGGGCTATCTCAAAGATAATAAGGATTTCATTATTTTTGAAAAGGCCACCAGACTGGGCACGCACATGAACAACCCGCGCAAACCCGGCGTGCTGGAGCTTTTTGTAATGTCGCAGTGCCCTTACGGCGCCATGGCCGAAGGCAGGGTGATTGAAGCCTTGAATAAGGGCCGTATTCCGGAGCATATAAAAGTTGACGTCAGATATATCGTCAGCGAGGGCGGCGGCGAAGGCAAAAACGCTTTCCGCAGCCTGCACGGCACCGGCGAGTGGGAGGAGAATATCCGCCAGCTTATCATAAAAGATAAATATCCCAATAAATTCTGGAAGTATCTGGAAATCCGGAACGAAGATTATCAATCCTCTTTGTGGGACGTCGCGGCGAAAAAGGCCGGCATTAACCCCAAAGTTTTCGGCAAGGAATGGAAACGCGGCGTTGAACTGCTGAAGCAGGAGGCGAAATACGGCGAGAAAATCGGCGTGAGCGCATCGCCCACTTTCCTTTGGGAAGGCCGCGTCGTAACGGATATTAACGGCCTCGCGGGCATACCCGGGCTTGAGGGCATAGCGAACGCGTCGCCTAAAAACGCGCCGTCCGCGCCCGCCGGCGGTCAATGCTGATAGTATTTTAGCGGAAAAAGGGGCATATTGCGATATGCCCCTTTTTTTTATCGGTTTGGATATTTTCCCTCTCCCCTGCGCGGGATAGGGGGCTCCGCCTCAAATTTAAAGAATCGCCGTATTGGGACAATCGTTCGCTTCTCAGCCTTTCAAGCGGGGGAGGCCGCGGGCGAAGAGGGATTGGTAGCGCGCAATGAAAAAGGGTCATCTTGTTTATTTCTTATTTTTCGTTTTGGCTGCGGCCGCGCTCCTGCCCGCGCTGGCGGCCGGTTTTTATTTTTACGGCTCCGCCAAAGATCTGCTCAATGAAAATTCCGAAGAACAAATAATATATTACAATTCTCTGGTCTCAGAAGAAATTACCGATTACGCCGAGCGCAACGGAACGCTGGTTAAGGCTTTGTTCGCCGCCGGCCGCGGCGCGGACGGCGCGCGGAATGCGCCCGCTTATGATTTTACCTCCGTCGCGCCGGATTTAATCGGCGCGGTATCGCTCAACGCAAAAGGCGCGGAGACGGCGCTTATCGGCGCCAGGCCGCACGTGGATTACGGCGAAGTCTGGCCCGCGGTTTACAAAACCTGTATTGAAGAAGGGCGGCTTTTTACCGGCGCAATCCGCAAAAATCTTTACAGGAAGCAGTTGCTTCTTAATATGGCTTTCCCGACGGCGGATGCCGGCGGCGGTCTGCAAAACCGCTCCTGCGCCATGGCGGAATTCAATATGCAGCCGCTTGAGCGAGCGCTTTCGCGGCTTTCGCGGCCCGATACGCTTACGCTGGTTTTCACAAGGAGCGGGTTTCTGATTTATTCTTCAAAAGAAGGCCTTGCCGCGGCGGTAAGCGATAATTACAGGGATAAACTTGAAGCTCTTTGCTCTCATGCGGAGCGAGGTGGGGGCTCTGTGCTGCGGGACAAAGGCCGCGTCGGCGCATTGACGCAAAACTCCGTTACGCAGTGGCTGGTGTATCAGGAGAGGTATTCAACCGCCGCAGACAGAGTCGCGGCCCTGCTGAGAGCCGGCTTTAAACATATTATTTTATTTGCAGCCGGCGCGCTGCTTTTGGTTTCGCTGCTTACTTTTGCGCTGTGGGCTTTAATAATACGCCCCGTAAAAATAATAACCAGGGCCGTCAATCTGGCTGAAGGCGGGGAAGTCTCCGCCCTGCCCGCTCTGCCGGCGCCGGATAATGAAATCGGTTCGCTTGCCGTGGCTTTTGCGCGCATGCTGGATTCAATAAAAATCAAGCTGGACGCGCTTGCCCAGGACAGGCAGGGGCTGGAGGAAATCAACCAGTCGCTTGAGCTGCGCGTGGGCAGCCGCACCAAGGAGCTCCGCACCGCTCTTGGAGAGCTTATCAAAAAGGAACGGCTTGCGGCCATAGGACAGATGGCGTCCATAGTAAGCCATGAAATACGCAACCCGCTGGCCGTGATGAATAATTCGCTGTATCTGATAAAGGCGCGACTGGGCGAAAACGCGGACGGACGGGTGTTAAAGAATATTTCGGTGATAGAGCAGGAAATTAAGCAGGCCAACGGCATCATAGAGGAAATCCTGGGTTACGCGCGCAGCCGCGAGCAGATTTTAGCCGCGGTTGATTTGAATTTATACGTCAGGGAAATTCTTGCTTCCCACCCCGTGCCGCAGAATATAAAGGTGGTTGCGCAATACAGCCCGCAGCGCCCGCGGGTGCGCATTGATACGGAGGAGATGAAACAGGCGGTGCGCAATATCATCGCCAACAGCGTTGAAGTGATGCCCGAAGGAGGGCAGCTCACAATCAAAACAAAAATCGAGGGGGAAAGCGCGATCGTCTCGGTGCGGGATACGGGCCCGGGCATACCGGCCGACATACAGGAAAAGATTTTTAACCCGTTCTTCACCACCAAGGCGCGCGGCACCGGACTGGGGCTGGCGGTGGTAAAGAAAGTCGCCGCGCGCAATGACGCTGACATAGTTTTACGGAGCGAAGCCGGCAAAGGCACGAAAATATCAATAGTTTTTAAACTGTATAAGGAAGAGCGGTGAGGCGCTTTGCAATTATCGCCGCCGCGGGTATTTAAAAGAAACGCAATGACGGCAAATAAATTATATGGATAAGAGCGGGGGGAAGCAACCGCATGACGAAAGAAAAAGAAGAAGTAAAAATACTCGTGGTTGACGACGACGACAATCTGCGTTCCACCTTAAGCGAGCTGCTTGAGCTTGAGGGCTATGCCGTTGTGCAGGCCCTGAGCGCGGCGCGGTGCCTGGAGCTGGTAAGAAAAGATTTCTTCGGCGTTATTCTTATGGATTATAACCTGCCCGACGGCACCGGCCTGGACGCCGTCAGGGAAATCCGCAAAATCAACACGCGCTCGCAAATCATTATGATAACGGCTTACGCATCGCTCAATACCGTCGTGGAGGCTTTGCAGGAATCGGTTTACGACTTCCTTATAAAACCGGTTAATTTTGATTATTTGAAACGCGCGGTCAGAATGGCGCTTGAAAAGCTCCGCCTTGAGCAGGCTAACCGCGAGCTGCTTGAACGCCTGCAGGCGACCAACAAAGACCTGTGCAATTTAAACGCGATGAAAACTAAATTCTTTTCCATCGTGTCGCATGATTTATCCAATTCCATGATGGCGGTAAAGATGAGCTATGATATGCTGCGGCGCACCATCATGGCGCCCGCCGCCGATCAGAAGAAAAAAATGGGCTTTATGGAGGAGAGTATAGAGCAGATTTTCTTCCTGGTCAAAGACCTTGTTGACTGGGCCGCCATAGAAAACGGCAAGCTTCGCCTTGAGAAGGCGGATTTTGAGCTTGTGTCCTCCGTGCGCTCCGCGTGGGAAGTTTTTAAGGAGAAAGCGAAACTCAAAAACATCGGCATGTCTTTTGAGGGCGAGGGGGAAATCCGCGTACAAGGCGATATTCGGCGCATAAGGCAGGCGCTCTCAAACATCGCGGAAAACGCAATCCGCCACACGCCGCAAAACGGCGCCATAGTAATTTCAGTGATGAAAATTGATGATAAAAATGCTAAAGTATCTGTTAAGGACAGCGGGAGCGGAATAGCCCCGCAGGAAATCCAAAAACTGTTTGAAAGTTTTTATCAGAAAGACTCCGGCGGCAGGCTGGGGCTCGGGCTCGCGATAGCGCGGGACATTATTGCCGGCCACGGCGGCCGCATCTGGGCGCAAAGCGAAGGCGCGGGCCGCGGCGCGGTTTTCAATTTCACGCTGCCTGTTAAATAAGCGGCGCAAAGCCGTCGTCGCGGGGAGCGAAGCGGCCGTCAGCCTGCCCCGAAATAAGTATAGATGATTTTTATTTCAATACGCTGCAACAGCGCGGAGGACAAATATGGCCGTCAAGAAAAAAATCGTCAAAGTTCTCGTAGCGGATGACCAGACTCTGTTTCGCGAGGGCATAAAGGACATCCTCTCCGGCGAGAGGTGGATACAACTCGTCGGCGAAGCCGCCGACGGCGAAGAGGCCGTGGCCCTTGCCAGGAAACTGCGGCCCGACGTCGTGCTGATGGATATAAAGCTGCCCAAACTTGACGGAATATCCGCCACGCGCCTGATAAAAAAAGCCGCGCCGGCCGCAAATGTTTTAATGCTGTCCAGTTTTGAGGACGAAGCGCACGTGATGGAAGCCGTCAAAGCCGGCGCCAACGGATACCTTTCCAAAATGTTGCCCGCGGCGGAGCTGGTAAATTCAATCCGCACTTTTACTTCGGAAGGCCTTATGATACCGCATCAGCTCATGGGCAAACTTCTGCATGGCCTGCGCAAAATGGACGAAAACCTCCCGATCCGCTCCGAACTTACTAAGACGGAAATCCGCGTATTAAGCCATCTGGGCAACGGCCTGAGCAATAAGGAGATCGCGCTTGAGCTTAAATGCAGCGTCAAAACGATCAAAAACCATTTAAACAGCGCTTTCCACAAACTCGGCGTCACAAGCAGGACTGAGGCTGTGGTAAAAGCCATAAATCTGGACATAATATCGCCGGACAGATAAACCGGCCGGATAAAACGGGTGAAAAATGTTTTTTAAAGCCGAAGCCGCAACTGCGCTGGAATTAATAAAGTCAAACCGCGGGCAGCAGACCGCGGAGTTTATTTTCATGCTCGGCATGATAGTTTCCGTCATTCTGGCTTTTTTCGCGGCTTTCCATAAACAGATTGCGGGCGGGTTTTTCACTATGATAGGCAGAATTTTGCAGTGAGGCGGAAATGTTTAATTTCTCTAACTTCCGGAGCGTTTGCGGCGGCGTAAAAGGGCAGATAACCCTGCCCGCGCTGTTGCTTATCCCCACGATACTGCTGGCGATTTATTTATTGTTTGAGACGACTAAATTATCGCGCGAGAAAATCCGCCACCAATTCGCCCTTGATACTTCCGCTTTTACGGAGCTTACGGCCACTTCCAACTTCCTTAACAATCTGGCTTATTCCAACGGGGCTTATCCTTTCAGGCTGTTTGAGGAGTATTTTGAGAGGGGTAAAGAGGATATCCTGCTGGACGAAGAGGTAGTTGGGGATGATCAGGCCGGTAAGTTAAAACACGAAATAAGTCTTTACGATTTTTATTACGCCGGAGGGGCTTTTCCTGCTCCGCCCGACCCGAAAGGCATAATAAGACCGGAAGCGACGGAGTGGGAATTCCATTATGGCAAAGGCACGCAACAGGAGGCTTGGGATACGGAAAATCCTTCCGTCAACTCGTCCTCGTATTATGACATCAACTCCGAACTTGTGGCAAAATTATATGTAGTGCCATGGGATATTGAGGCCGTGCAGTTGTATATATTGCTGTACCACGTGCTGGGTAAAATTTACGAAGGACAGCGCAAAGTTTACGATACCGTTTCCAGCGA
>JAIRLH010000064.1 GCA_031259485.1 Elusimicrobiota bacterium | reverse complement strand
GTTTCAGTGAGTTTAATTTATAATTAAAAATACGCGGCTGTATATCCTTGATCAAAACCTTCCTTGTTTTTTAAATTAAAGAATTTTTGACAATAGTCATTTGCGCCTGATAAATCGCTTCTTGTGATACAAACGGGTTGTCCAGGATGACCGTGTGACCAAGTAATTCCCCAACCTGCATTATATTTTGCATCGCGCCGAAATAACACAACTCTACCAGTTTTATTAATTGCGATAGCAAAATTATCACCGTAACGTACATCGGTTATATCAGGATGCATTTTAATATAAGCACCTGATAAACTATATCTCCATGATTCATTCCAAGGTATATTTATGTCCAACTGCTCAAAAGTTTCTGGATATTTGCTATGCATAAGATAATACATTCTTTGGGCTTCATATACGCTACGTAAGACAGGCAATGCATTATTTACTCTTGAACGTTCAACAACTTTTTGATATTGAGGCCAAGCAATAGCGGCGAGTATGCCGATTATTAGGACTACAACAAGCATTTCAATCAAAGTAACCCCGCGGGCGGAGGGATTACAACATGACTGCCGGCGCTTACATTTCATAAGGAACTCCTTAAAATTAATTACCACTTTTGTCCGACACACAAATATAAATATATAATATGCAATTATTATCTCTTTGTCAATGTATATTAAATATTGCACTGCTAAGACAGCATAGAGATATACCCCGAACTGCTAAATTGCAAGGGAAAAATAACAGCAAATAAAAACCGGTCGTTAAATTGATATTATATAGATATATATTTAAGCAGGGGAACAGAGGTATTATGCAAGCAAACAGTTTTTTGGACAGGGTTAAAATTTACGTTAAAGCGGGCAAAGGCGGCGACGGCTGCCTCTCTTTTCGGCGCGAGAAGTTTATTGAATTCGGCGGGCCGAACGGCGGCAACGGCGGCAAGGGCGGAGATGTAATTCTGAAAGCCGAGCCTAATCTCACAACTTTGCAGGAGCTAGCCTACAACCCGCACATAGAAGCCAATGACGGCGCAAAAGGCGGCACTTACAATAAATTCGGTCTGGGCGCGGATGCTAAAATAGTGCTGGTACCGCTGGGCACCGTGGTCAAAAAAGACGGCGCCGTGATAGCCGATTTGACGGCCGCTGGGCAGGAAATTATCATCGCCCACGGCGGCCGCGGCGGCAGAGGTAACCAGAGTTTCAAAACGCATCAAAACACCGCGCCGAGAATAGCGGAAATCGGCCAGCCCGGGGAGGAGATAACGCTTGTCCTTGAGCTTAAAGTTCTGGCTGACGTCGGGCTTGTGGGATTTCCCAACGCGGGCAAAAGCACTTTTTTATCGGCCGTCAGCGCCGCGCGGCCTAAAGTGGCGGATTATCCCTTTACAACACTGAATCCTAACCTGGGCATTTGCACGCATAAGGGCAAGAGCTTTGTGATAGCAGATATTCCTGGTATTATAGAAGGCGCGGGCAAAGGCAAAGGCTTGGGCCATCAATTTTTAAAACATATAGAGCGCACGCGCGTGCTGCTGCATTTGGTTGACCCTGCCGGTTTTGGCGGAATTGACGCCGTGAAATCAATAAAAATACTTGAGGACGAACTTAAAACATTCAGCAAAGATTTGGCAAAAAAGCCGCGCATTATCGTTGTAAATAAAGCCGATACTTCGGGCGCGGAAGAGGTTTTTGAGAAAATTAAAAATAAATACGCCAAACTGCCGCTGTTTCTTATTTCCGCCGCGGCGCGCAAAGGCCTCGGTAAAGTTTTGGACGAGACTGTTAAAACGCTGGCCGCAAAGCCCGTCAAAGCCGTCAAGCCTGCGCAAGCCGGCCCCGTCGTACACGCGATTGCGCCGGTGTTTACAATTACCCGGCTGGAAGAAGGCCGAATGCAGATAACCGGCAAAAAAATAGAAGAATTTATCGCTATGACAAACTTCGCCCAGCCGCAAGCGGTTGAAAGGCTCGGCAAAATTTTCAAAAAAATCGGACTGGAGAAGGCTCTGCTAAAGCGCGGCGTGGCGGAAGGAACAACGATAATCGCCTGCGGCAAAGAATTTGAGTGGAACGGCGGTTTCGGCGCGGAAATCAGCGCCGAAGCGGAGCGTATCGGCGGACACGGCGCACGCGAAAGCAAAGCCCAGCGTCTTGCCAAACGCAAAGCCAGACGCGAGAAAAAGAAAGGACTGAAGCTGTAATAATCTAAGAACGCTTCGGTATAAGCCGGCCTTTTGCAATCCGGAAAACGAACAAAACCACAAGCGTAAAAGGCGGGGCCGCCTCTTCCTGACGCGGCTTATTTTGTATTTTATTTACGCTGACAAAACAGGTAAAGTTGCCGCCACGCGCCCCAATATCCTATGTAAACTAACTAAAAAATTTGCAAATCCAACTGATATTTAGTATGAAAAATAGAAGTATATTTTTAAATCAACGAGGATATCACCATGCATAACAAAACAAAGGCTTTTACTCTCATTGAATTACTTGTAGTTGTTTTAATCATCGGCATTCTCACCGCTATTGCTTTGCCTAAATATACAAGAACTGTGGAAAAAAGCAGAATGATGGAAGCAAGATCTAATATTTCCGCATTAAGCAAATCATATGAAATATACTATCTTGAGAGAGGATATTATCCGCAAAGTATTACGGATTTGGATATTTCTATTGCGGGAACACAGATTAATCACTCGGACTTTTCCGCTTATATAGGCGCCAGAGTTGCAAATAACTATGGTGAAATAATAAGAGTAAAAGATTTTGACTATGCCGTAAGCGTGAATACGGAAAAGTCAGTATGGTGGAGTGATAGTATTATAGCCGTAAGAAACAGCGGCAAGTATAAAGGAATATGCGGCATATTTTATCCCAGTCAAAAAAACAAGATTTATTGTATTTCAGGCCGTTATAAGAATACTTGCTGCAATGATTTTTTACCGGGAGGCATTGACTATGGAGATATTCTTGACGGTTGGAATCCGTATTTGATGCCGTGATGATACTCTACAAATTTACAATTTCACGGGGCATTGAAAGATATAGAAACATTTTTAGATTTAAAATATTTGCAGTTCAAAATTCTTCAAACCAATATGTAGCTAACTTATTTTAGGTATTATTATCATACTTGAGAAATCTTTTTGCAATTTGTTCGGCTTTTTTGTTCATCGCCGCGCGCAGTTTATCGGTATTGTCGTCATAGCCGGCTAAATGCAGCGCGCCGTGCGCGGCAAGCGTAAGCATTTCAAACAATGCGCCGTGTTTTTGTTCTTTGGCTTGTTTTTTTGCCTGCTCAAAACATATAAAAATATCGCCGAAAGGTTCGCCGTCCGCTCCTGAAAAATCATACCCGAAAGAAATCACGTCCGTCACATAATCGTGATTCAAAAATTGTTTGTTTATGCGGCGCATTTGTCTGCGGTTTACGATTATAATATTAAGCTCGCCTTTTTTACGTTTAAAAACGCCTAAAGCCGCGTTTGCAGCGGGTTTATATTTAGAAGTCGCGCGGTAGTATCTTGGCAGAGGCGCGTTATAAAATACGTTTATCTGCATTTTATAAAAATTTAGTCCTGCCGCGCGGGATAACAACTATGCCGGAAGAGTCAATAAAGTAGTTTTGAGAGTCGCTTGCTTTATCAATGCCTATGCTCGCGCCGGCGGGGATAGTGTTAAAGCGGTCAATTATCGCTTTCTTTACACGCGCGTTTTTTCCTATGGTGCAGGAATCCATTATAATACTGTCTTCAATGACCGAGCCTTCCATAATCGTTATATTGCTGGCTATAACGCTGTTTTTTATCACGGTTTTTGGATATACTATGCAGCCGTTGCTAAGCATGCTGCGTTCTATTTTGCCGCCCATATACGCGGTGGGCGGAGTATTGTGTACCGAAGTGTTTATAGGCCAAAGAGGATTATTTAAATCAAATTTTGGCTTTTCGCCCAGCAAGTCCATATTTGCCTGCCAGTAGGACTCTATGGCGCCGACGTCGCGCCAATATCCCTGTTCCTCATAATCCTTAATGCCGCGCAGTTTATCGGAGTGAAAGTCATAAGCGAAAGTCCTGTGCGTTTTAAGCGCTTCCGGTATAATGTTCTTACCGAAGTCAAGCGACGGCACGTCGCAATACTTCTGCTGCAAAACTTTAAGCAATACTTTCTTGTCAAAAATATAATTGCCCATTGAGGCATAAGCGAATTTCGGATTGCCCGGGATAGGCTTGGGGACGGACGGTTTTTCGTCAAAGCTGATTATCCGGTTGGAATCGTTCACCGCCATAATGCCGAAGGAAGAAGCCTCTTTCAGCGGCACGACATTCGCGGCTACGGTGACGTCGGCCCTGTTTTTGATATGAAAATCTATCATTTTGCCGATATTCATCCTGTAAATATGGTCCGCGCCGAAGACGGCCACCAAATCCGGCTCAAAATCGTTGATGAGGCTTATGTTCTGCCTTATGGAATCCGCCGTGCCGCGGTACCAGATTTCGCCCAGGCGCATCTGCGGGGGCACTATAGTCAGGAAATGGTCTTTTATAATGCCGCGCGCGTTCCAGCTAGTTCTTAAATATTCAATAAGCGACTGGGATAAATACTGTACCAGAATATAAGATGAAAAGATATTTGAATTGACAAAATTTGACAGCACAAAATCTATAATCCTGTATTTCCCGCCGAAGGGTACCGCCGGTTTGGAACGCTCTTTCGTTAGCGGGAAAAGGCGCTCCCCCTTCCCGCCGGCCATAATCATGCCCAGCACGCGCATAAAAACTCTCCTTTGGCTGATTTATTTTTGCTCTGCTTTTTTACCCTGCAATGACATAAAGGCTTCGTAAGTCCACGGCATTTTCTGTTTGAAAATCCGCGCAATCGCCTCCGCGTAAACGCGGATTTCGTACTGCGCGTGGCCGTCCGCGCGCAGAGTGATGAAATTCATAAGACTGCGCGCGTTTATCGTCCAGTAAAACTGGGTATATTGCGCCACGGGCAGCACCGCGCGCGCCATTTCGCGCGCGACGCCGGCCTCCAAAAGTTTCCGGTACGCGCAATAACTGGCGTTAATGCTTTCGTCATAAATTTTCAGCAGCGCGGAATTGTTTAAATCTTTACTTGAGAGAGAGCCCTGCTTATTATTTTTATCCTGCACGCGGAAGGCGGCGGGTATATAAAACTCGTCCTTAACTTCGGTATAGCGCGCGCTGACTTCGTTATAAGAGCAAATGCGGTGGCGCATCCATTGTCTGGCGACGAAAATCGGACATTTTATATGGAACTGGAAAACGCAATGTTCAAAAGGCGTGTGATGCGCGTTTTCTATGAGGTACTTTAGCAGCATTTTATCTTTTTCTTCGCCTTTGCTCACGCTGCCGAAGGTTACGCGCGCGGAACTCAGCGCGCGCAAATCGCCGCCCATAAAATCAACAAGTTTTACAAAGCCGCAGTCAAGCACTTCAACCGCTTCCCCGTTATTTGCATTATACGCATTCATTTTACGTCTCCGTTAATATGCCTTAAAAAGAGATATTGTGGTATAACCTGCGGTTGAAACTGAAGGTACTATAATCACGCCGCCCCAGCCGCCCAGCGGGGCCTGCACGATATCATAAACCGCGCCGTCAATATCTGCGCGCGCGTATTTGGCAAAGCCGCTGCCGGTCCACCTCAAAAAGTAAAGCCTTGCGCTCTGGTATGAGCCGAAGGTATCCGCCAGTATGCCCAGTTTCGCCTGGTTTTCTATACCGGCTATTATGGTATCGCCCGCGCCGTCTTTAAACAGGGCAAGCGATACGGGCAGACGCTGCACGCTGTTTTTAAATTTCACGCGCACGGGCGTAGTGGTAAAATCAATATCCGCAGGGGATTCTATAAAGCTGCCCTTCTTTTCAAACTGTATGCGCAGGCGGCGGTTGGGCGCGGCAAAAATCACGTTCTGCCTGCCGTCATAGCGGAAATCGGACATATTGAACCCGAACACGCTGTCAAATTTATAAGCCGCCAGCTTATCGCCGCGCGTAAATTTTTTGCCGTCGTAAAGCAGTTTGGCCGGGGCGCTGCGCGTAAATTTGCCGGAAGCGGGGGTTATATCCTGCGTATATAAAACGCGCGGGCCGTTATTTGGCGCTATGCCCTTGACCATGCCTTTTATTGTGTCGCTCTGGCGCAGCTTGCCGTCCTCATATTCATAAACCAAAGTGGAAAACCGCTCCGAAGAAGAATCGTAAACCGTCGCAAAAATCTGCGCCACGCCCGAGCCTTTTACGTCGGCCGCGTCCAGCGCGATTATTTTGCGCAGCGGATTGACCTGCGTTGTAAGGATTTTTTGCAGCTTATTATCCGCCAGCGTATAAATATTTATAGTATTATCGCCGAAAGCAAGCACAAGTTCAGCGCCCGCGCCGGTGATATCGGCGGCGGCGGCGGCAACGGCTTCGCCTTCAACGAAGTCGCTTTTCCAAAGAGGCGAGACGCGCGTTTCCCCGTCAGTCGGCGCAGCGGGGAAAGCGTCCGCCGGCCTCAACCCTTCCGCCGGTAAAATAAACTCCGCCTCAAGGCCGAGAACTGCGGGCGCCTGCGGCTCGTCAAGCTGTCCTACTGCAAAAGCTTCTTCCGCGTAATCCACGCGGCCGGTATGCCGCCTGAGGATTTCTTTGCCAAGGTTTTTGCCGGTTTTTGGATTAATGATATCCGCGCCCCTTTCCGCTACGCGGAACTTTACGCCCTCCCAAGGTTTGCTTTTAAGTTCAGAAATATCCATATAAACCTTACGTCCTTCCTGTTTAACTATGCGGGCGGTTTCCCCCGCGCGCGTAAAAACGGCGGCAGACTGGATTAAAATAAAGCAAAAAAACAGTTTTTTGGCAAAGTTTTTCATATCTCTATTCTATATTATTTTGATAGAATTATTCTATGGACATTAAAACCGCCGCGCTTTTCGTT
>JAIRLH010000056.1 GCA_031259485.1 Elusimicrobiota bacterium | reverse complement strand
TCGGTTTACACATGCTTAATTCCCTCAAAGAATTACCATACGGGCTTGACGGAGCCTATAGTCAAATGAAGACTTTGTATTTAGTTACTGCCAGCATCCTGACTGTCGGCGTTGGCCTTGCCTGGGTTATGTCCGGTGTTTTTAAAAAAGGCGGAGACAAGGTCGTAGAGGAGACCGTTAAAGAAGTCGCAAAAAATAGTCTAAAAGATAAGGTTATTGATGCTGCTATAAACGCGGGTACCAGTACACTCTCCAGTTGGGGGACGCAAGCTGTCTCAAATGCCGGTTCTGATACTGCTTCTAATATTACGATATCAGTTGACTCCAAAGGTAACCCTGTGCCGCAGTATAAACCTGGTGACGAGATGTACGAGGCGGAACGGGAAGCTATAAGGCAATATAAGGAGACTCACTAATGAATTACGTAAACCGGCGGGGCGACCGTCAAGCCCGTGGTGATGAATAATGCCTGGGAAAAGCACTCGCTAAATAAACCGCTTATATTGTCCTATAAAATAAATCCCCGCGTTTTCAGCGCGGGGGTTTTAGTTTCAATTATTCCGACTGGATTTCATTGTATTTTTTTATGTAATTGTATTTTAAGTCTTTTATAATTTTCTGCGCTCCTTGTATGTCCAGTTTTTTAAGCCTATTAAACTCCCGAAATAAATCTCTTAACTTAGCAGGATCGTCGCAGCCGGCCTTAAGATATTTGCCTTTTTCTATAAAATGGATTACGTTATCAACGAATTTATCAAGAAGGCGTATCATGGAGTTACACAGCTTTAGAGTTATGAAAACTAAATATATACAGGTGTCTTTGGACCTACATTGCCTCTGGGCCTGAAGGTCCTGATATGATAAAATGGAATTATGCTAAAAACAGTATTCTTCGGCGCGCCGGATATTGCAGTGCCGTTTCTGGAGCGGCTACATGCGCTTAGCTCCGCAGCCCTTGTTATAACCCAGCCCGACAGGCCCTGCGGACGCGGGCTGGCGGTTGCGCCGTGCCCCGTCAAAACGCGCGCGCTGCAGCTTGGGCTGCCCGTAATATCGCCGGAAATTTTTAAGACCGAAGTTCCCCGCATAGCCGCTTTGGGGGCGGATTTGGGGCTTGCGGTGGCTTACGGTAAAATTTTCCGCCGGCCAGCGATAGACGCTTTTAAATACGGGATTATAAATATACATTTTTCGCTGTTGCCGCGTTACAGGGGGGCTTCGCCCGTGCAACAGGCTTTGTTTGACGGACATACGCAGACCGGCGTTTGCGCATTTTGGATAGACGAAGGCCTTGACACAGGCCCTATAGCCGCCCAAACGCCGGTGCCCATAAACGCATGGGACGACGCAAAAACGCTTTTCCCCAAACTAATTGACGCCGGCTGCGATTTGCTGCAGCAGGTGCTTAAAGATATAAAAGACGGCAAAATCATAAAAACTCCGCAACAGGGCGCGCCGACTTTCGCAAAATTGATAAATAAAGAAGATACTTTAATAAATTTCGGCCGAATGACGGCAGGGCAAATCCACAATCTTGTGCGCGGGCTTGCCCTCGGAATTCCGGCCCACGCCAAAGCGCAAACACTACGGGGCGATATAGTGCAGATACTCCAAACCGCTCTCCCGCCGGCGGATTTTGAGCCGGATAGGCAGCCGGCCGGCGCGATCGTTTCCATTGAAAGGGGGCGCGGTTTTTTTGTACAATGCTGTGAGGGCGTTTTGTTAATAGAAAGCCTGCGACCGGCCGGAAAAAACGCCATGGGCGCGGCGCAATACGCCAACGGCAGAAAGCTGTCCGCGGGTATGTTTGCTTTTAAGTGATTTTTATGGATAATGACAAAAACGGTTTGCCTGAAAATTTTTTAGACGATAAACCGATAGTAATAAAATCTTTATTCAAAATACTGGCGATACTAGGCATAACGGCCGTTGTTCTGGCCGCGGCGGCTTATTTTGCTTTTGACTGGGCTATGTCAGCCGTAGTGCACAGCCGCAGGGAAGTGCAGGTGCCGGATATTTCCAAAAAATCCGCCGATGTCGCGCTTGATTTGCTGGCGAATGTCAAACTCGCCATGCGTAAAGCCGGGGAGGAATATCAGCCGGATTTGCTTTCCGGCTCCGTAATACGACAGCTGCCGCCCGCGGGCACTGTTGTGCGCGAGGGCAAAGTTGTGCGCGTCTGGCTTTCCCAGGGCTCGCAAAGCATAGAAGTGCCTGATTTAAGCGGCCTTGCTCTGCGCAATGCCGAACTGCTTTTAAGACAGGTCCATCTGGCCGCGGGGACAAAAGACGCGGCTTATTCCCTGACTGTTGAAAAGGGCGCCGTAATATCGCAGGAACCGGCCGCCGGCGCGCTTGCGGTCAAAGATTCGGCGGTTAATCTAGTGGTTTCAGACGGCAATCCGCCTTCCGCCGTATTACTGATGCCGGACTTTCGCCAGAAGAAAATCGCCGACGTCAATTTATGGGCGTCAGACGCCAATATCGGCGTAAAAATTACCGAGGATGAAGATTCCCCCTTCCCCAACGGCACGATTATTAAGCAGACGCCGCAGCCCGACAGCGAAATCACGCCGGATTCCGGCATAGAAATAATCGTAAGCGCGCGGCCGCTTGCCGCGGACGAGAAGCTTTACCGCATTCACTACGAACTGCCGCAGGGCAAAAACGCAAACCGCGTTAAAATAGTGGTGCGGGACGAGCTCGG
>JAIRLH010000115.1 GCA_031259485.1 Elusimicrobiota bacterium | reverse complement strand
CGGCGGTTGGTTGTTTACAAAATTTCAAGCGGGGCGTATTTTGTTATGAAAACGCGTTTTGTGCCGTTATTGAATATTACTGTTATCTTTGCGCTCTCGCCGCTGCCGCTTACGAACGAAACCCTGCCCTCGCCAAATACGCCGTGCCGCACGCGGCTGCCCACATGCGCGCCGCCGCCGGCCGCGCTTTGCGCGGGCTGGGCCGTTGACGGCACGCCGGCTTTGGAAGAAGCAATAACTTCGTAACTCGCAGGACACGCGGGTTTGTTTGGCGCGCTGAAATCAGTATCTTTATAATTTTTGGAATTGTCGTAAGATACGCTGTTTTTCGCCGTCCATCTGTCCGCGCCGCCCCAGAATCTGCGCCGCGGGCTGATTTCCTGCCGGACGGCCCCCTCGTGCGGGCAGGAGGCGCTGTCCATAAGTCCGCAGTCAAACAAAAAACGCGAAGGCAGATTGGCGTATGTCTTGCCGAAAATACGACGCGTGGCCCCGTAGCTCAGGTGAAGCAGTTTTTTTGCGCGCGTCATAGCGACGTAGCAAAGGCGGCGCTCCTCCTCCAAATCGTCGTCGTCTTTGCCGTTAAGCGGGAACAAGCCCTCTTCAAGCCCAGTCACAAAAACCGCGGGGAATTCCAAACCCTTGGCTAAATGCACAGTCATAAGCGTGACGGCGCCCTTCTTAGCGGCGGCAACCTCCTCTGCGCCGCCGATTAGGGCGACTTCCTGCAAGTAGCCCGACAGCGTGGGTTCGGTTTCATCGCCGCGGCAGCGGTCTTCGTACTCTTTGACGGCGTTTATCAATTCGTTAAGGTTGCCGACGCGGGACGCGGCTTCGGGGTCTTTTTCCATCTCGTCTTCTATGGATTTTTGATAGCCCGAAAGCTCAAGAAGTTTAGCCATTATATCGCTGGGCGGGGACATCTGCATATCAAGCGAGAGGCCTTCAATGAGATTGACAAATTCGCGCGCGCCGCGCTGCGCGGTGGGTTTCAGCCCGTCAACAAAAGCCGAGGATTTGAGGGCTTGATATAGAGAGACGCCTTGCGCGCCCGCATAATCCGTGAGTGCCTGCCGAGCGCTTTCCCCCACGCCGCGGCGCGGGGTATTGATTACGCGCAAAAGGCTTACGGTGTCATTAGGATTAACCAAAAGTTTTGCGTATGAAAGGATATCTTTAATTTCCTTCCTGTCATAAAACCGAACGGAGCCGATTAGCCTGTAAGGTATCTGATAGCGGCGGAAGGTGTCTTCAAAACTGCGCGACTGGGCATTGGTGCGGTAGAAAACGGCGATATCGTCAAGGCTTAGGCCCTCTTCATCCACCAAAGCGGATATTTGGTTTGCTGCCCAGCGCGCTTCCTCCCCCTCGGTAGCGAGTTCGCGCATGCAAATAGGCTCGCCGGAGCGGGCCTCGGTAAATAAATTTTTATCGCGGCGGTTTTTGTTTTTTCTGATTAATTTATTTGAAGCGTCCAAAATAACCTGGGTTGACCTGTAATTCTGCTCAAGCGTGATGATTTTGGCGTCCTTAAAATCATGCTCAAATTCCAAAATATTGCGGATATTCGCGCCGCGCCATGAGTAGATGGACTGGTCAGGGTCGCCCACGACGCACAGATTGCGGTGCTTTTCCGCCAGCGTTTTGACAAGTATGTACTGCGCGCGGTTTGTATCCTGATATTCATCCACGAGCACGTACTGGAAATAATTTTGGTAATAGCTGCGCGCGGCCTCGTTATTTTTAAAAAGTCCGGCCGTGCGCATCAGTAAATCCCCGAAGTCCAAAGCGCCGGCCGTTTGCAGTTTTTGCTGATATTTTTTATAGACTTCAGCCGCCAGCATTTTACGCGGGTTGCCGCCGGTATGCGCGGCGGCTGCCATGGCGGGGGAGTCCTGCATATCGTCCTTGGCGCGCGATATGACGGAGACAAAATAACCGACCTCTTTCTTTGCATCTTTCAGGCCCATTTCCTCAAGACACAGCGTGATGATTTTTTTTTGCTCGTCCTCGTCGTAAATTACAAAATCGCGGTGGAGGTTCGCCGCCTCGGCGTTGGCGCGCAGCACGCGCACTGCGAAGGAGTGAAAAGTCTGCATCCACACGCGGCCGGCCGCGCCGGGAACCATGGTTTCAATCCTGTCCCGCATTTCTTTGGCGGCTTTGTTGGTAAAAGTGACCGCAAGTATGCGCGACGGGCTCATGCCGTCGTGTATAAGCTTGGCGATTTTGCATGTTAAAGTTTTGGTTTTGCCCGTACCCGCGCCCGCAATAATAAGGCACGGCCCGCCGTTATACAAAACGGCTTCCATTTGTTGCGGGTTAAGGGTAGAGAGGATTTCTTCCAGCGTCATTACCGCCATAATTTATAATTTTATCATTTTATCCGGCGGGGATGGGATTTCTATCAGTAGCAAGTCTTCAGCGGCAACACACAACCGCATAAGACGGCGAAAAAGTGAGACACTGTGCCAAAAAGTACGAAAATATGCCAGACGCCGTGGTAAAATTCTTTATCTTTCCTCACGTAAAAATATACGCCGCCGGAATAGAATAAACCGCCGACAAGCAAAAAAATCAAGCCGGCCGTGCTGACGGTATTTATCAGAGGCTTAATCGCAAACACAACCAGCCAGCCCATAATTATATAAACCGCGACGGAAAGTTTTTTTACGCGGCCCATAAAAAATATTTTCGCCGTGATGCCCAAAACAGACATGGCCCATATCACGCCGAACATCGCCCAACCCACGGGGCCGCGCAAATTAACCAGCAAAAACGGCGTGTAGGTACCAGCAATCAGGAGGTAAATTGAAGAATGGTCAAAAACTTTCAACCTGTTTTTGGCCTTTTCCCCCCGCGAAACATGGTAGAGGGTTGAGGCGCAGTACAAAATTATCATCGCAAAACTATAAATGGATACGGCGGCGATTCTGTAGGGCTCAGCGCTCAGAGAAGCAAGCGTGATAAGGCAGCCAGCGCCCAGGCACACGATTATCGTGCCCAGCCAGTGCACAAGGCTGCTCATGACCTCTTCCCGCTGGCTGTAAGGCGCTGCCGTAAAAAAGTTTTTTATTTTTTGCACGGTGCACAAGCCTTTCATGCTTAACAATAATTTAGAATTTAACAGTCTCGGGCGCGGCGGAAAAAGAATAAAAAACTGCGGTTGCTTCCTTAAGATAAAAAACCTGCGTGTTGTTGTCCTGAGCCGAGTACATTTTTTGAAGCTGGGGGTAATTATCAAGCATAGCCTTTTTGGCTTCTACCCTGTCGTCATTTACGGCTGTGGCGGAAAGTCTTATCCAAACATTGCCGTCAAAGGCGGAAATTTCAATATTAGGATTCGCCGCTATTTGCTTTGAAACCTCTTTTGATTTGCCGGTTTGGATATAAAGCTTATTTTCAAAAATATTTACTGTGCCAAAAGGCCTGACGCGCGGGGAGCCGTCATCAACGGTGGCAAGATAATAAGTCCCGCATTTTTTTAAAAACTCACACACTTTGTTCATAGTAATCCTCCCGATAGTTCGTTTCTATTTAAAGTATAGCATTTTAAACAATTTCCCGCCGGCCGTTGAAACGGAGACTATTTAAGCTCAAGCCCTACCATTGTTTCAACGTGTTTTGTGTTAGGGAAGAAGTCAAAGGCTTCGCAGCTTTTTATTGCATAGTTTTTGGTTAGTTCTTCCAAATCGCGCGCGAGCGTCAAAGGGTTGCACGAGATATAGATTATATTTTTTACGCCGCTTGCGGTTACGGCCGCTTCGGCGTCTATATGCAGGCCGCCTCGCGGCGGGTCTAAGATTATAAGGGAATTATATGTGCTGATTTTTTGCATTTTCAAAAAATCCTCCGTCTTGGCGCAGATAAAATTTACGTTGTTTACGCCGTTTGCCAGAGCGTTGGCGCGGCCGTCAGCCACGGCTTGGGGCACGCTTTCCACGCAGAAAAACTCTTTCGCCGCGTCGGCGCAGAGCAGACTGAAGCTGCCCGCGCCGCCGTACAAATCATAAACTGTATGCGGGTTTATTTTTTTGACGGCGTCGCGCACGCGCCGGTACATTTCTTGCGCGGCAAAAGTATTTGTTTGGAAGAAAGACTGCGCGGAAAGCGTAAATTTAATTTCCCGCCGGCCGCCGTCGGTTTTAATAGTTTCGCAGATTACGCTTTGCCCTTTAAGGATTTCCAGCTTTTCTATAAGCATAGCGTCGGCGACGGAAGTATTTACCGCCATCAGGATATTGGCCTGCGGCAAAACGTATTCCACCGCGGCCACGAAAGATTTTTTGTCAAAACTCTCTGACGCAGCGTATAAAACCAGCATAATTTCGCCCGTGTTTTTTGCCTGACGCAGCATTACGGCGCGCAGCACGCCGGAGTGCTTTCGTTGGTCGTAATATTCGATATTATTTTGCGCGGCCCAGACGCGCACGGCTTCAAGGAGAGCGGGCAGATAAGGCTCAAAAATTATACATTCCTTGAGGTTGAAACCCCTGTCCCACCGACCTTTTAATTTGAAACCGAGCGCGGTTTCAAACTTCAAAGGCTCCGAGGGGTCGCGGCGGAATTTTTTGTTGAAAGGCTCCTTCCAGACCGGCTGGCGACAGAAGCAAAGCTCTATTTTGTTGCGGTAAAATTCCGTATGAGGCGAGGGCATGACAGAGATATCGCCCGCCCAGAATTTCTTTAGAAGGCCTTTTAAATCTTTTTGTTTTTGGGCAATTTGTCCCGCGTAAGGGATATCCAAAAATTGGCATCCGCCGCAAACTCCGAAGTGTTTACAATGGTTTGTCATTTTTATTATCGTGTGTTTGCTCGGAGAATAATTCGGCATGCGATTCCATACCAAATGCGAGGCCTAATACGCCTCTTGAGATGTATAAACAAAATATCGTACAAAAAATAAAATATAGGAAGTAGAACACATTAGAAGAGTCTAGCAAAATATCTATTACGCTCGCTAAATCAAATATGCGTCTTATTGAATAAAAATGCGGAATACCAACCTTAAATAAGCCTATAACAGAAAGTATGACAACTAAAACTCTAAGCACTATTTGAGGGAAAGACGGCGTTTTAGTTTTTATTATGTAGGAACTTGCCGCAACAACAATCATGGCCATAACCGGCGTGGAAAAAATAGCATCAATAATAACACCAAATATCATTGGCAGCAATAAAAATCCTCCAGAAAGTGGGTTTGGTGCGGCCGTGAGTATCTCTATACCATAGGACATCATTTTCATCAAAAAAAATGGTGCATAAAAAAAACAGAATGGAATTCCAAAAATAATGCCGAAAACAATATTTAATACATTCCTTAAAAAAAATAAAATATCGTCAAGTTTTGAAATCATAATGTCTCCTTATGTCTCCTTTAAAATCAATTTTCATTATACGTTAAACCGGAAGACGCAGACATCGCCGTCTTTTATGGCGTATGTTTTGCCCTCCTGACGGATTAGGCCCTTTTCTTTAAGTGTCTTTTCGGATTTATGGGCTAAAATATCGTCAACATTATAGGTTTCCGCGCAGATGAAGCCGCGCTCGATATCGCTGTGGATTTTGCCGGCGGCCTGCGGCGCGGGGCAGTTTTTGGGGATTAGCCAGCTGCGCACTTCAACATCGCTGCCCGCGGTAAAAAACGTACAGAGGCCCAGCAACTCCATACCGGCGCGGACGATTTTTTCAAGGCCTGTATATTCGCTGCCGGTTTCGGCCAGAAATAATTTTTTTTCTTCTTCGGGAAGCTCGGCGATTTCGGCTTCCAGTTTTACGCAAAGCTCCACATAACCGGCGCCTGTTTTTGCCGCGTGCTCCTCGAGTTTTTTGGCGTTTTCTTTATTCGG
>JAIRLH010000073.1 GCA_031259485.1 Elusimicrobiota bacterium | reverse complement strand
GCAAATCCAAATATGAAACCGGCTCTTACGCCGACGTAAAAGGAACTTCCTTCATGGCCGGCCTTTCAAAAGCTATTAACAATTCCGTTTTAGGTTTGTTCTTAGAATACGGCAGCGGAAACTATGATACGAACAATAGTTTCGGCGTAGATACGGTAAAAGGCAAGGGAAGCATTTCCTATCTTGGCGGCGGCGTGCTGGGCAAAGTATCTAACGCAGATAATTATTATTTTGACTTTTCAGGCAGGTTAGGCCAGGTTAAAACGGATTTCAACAGCGAGGATTATGTTTTTTCAGGTGTTTCGGCCAAATATAATTATGACGTTCCTTATTACGGCGGACATATAGGCGCCGGATATATCGGCCAAAAGTTTGATAATGTTGGCTTGGATATATACGGCAAATATTTGTTTACGCATCAAAACGGCAAAGAAGTTTCTTTGCCAAACGGCGAAACTATAAATTTTGAAGCCAATAATTCGCACAGGCTCAGATTCGGCGTTAAAATTATGCGCAATCAAAAAAGCGTTTTTAATCCGTATGCCGGCGCGGCTTATGATTATGAATTTGCCGGCGAAGCTAATGCAACGGTGCAGGGTTTGGACGTTGTTGCTCCGTCGTTAAAAGGCGGCACGGCAATAGGCGAGTTGGGCCTGCAGATAAACGGCGGTTATTTAAGCGCCGATTTAGGCGCGCAGGGCTATTCGGGCAAGAGAAAAGGAATTTCAGGTTCTTTTAAATTAAACTATAAATTTTAAAAGCCGAATAAGCTGGACCCCCGCGGGAACGACAAATGTAAAGTGCGGAGAATCCGAGGGTAAGGAATAATATCCCTTATCCGGAAAAGGTTTTTATATTTTGTAATATATTCCTTGGTATTCCAGCCAAAATGCTTAAAACTTATGCAAATTGCATATTTAACCGCCAATTTGCATAAGTTCGTTTGACAAGAGAGACAACCGCCATTGCCTGATGGGAATTGAAAATTTAACCGGCCGCTGTTCGCCCGCAACTTTTAAAATGATAAAATTATGATAGGAATAAAAACTGCATTTGTATTACTGCGGTTTCTTAAAAGTTGTAAAACAGGAAAAAAATGAAACTATCGCAATATTATATACCGACTTTAAAAGAAGCGCCGAAGGACGCTGATATAATCTCCGCAAAACTTATGTTCCGCGCGGGCTTAATCCGCAAAACCGCGAGCGGCGTTTACGAATGGCTGCCGCTGGGTCTGCGCGTAATAAAAAAAATAGAAAACATTATACGCGAAGAATTGGACAAAGCGGGTTGCTGCGAAGTTTGGCTGCCGGTCGTTCAGCCGCAGGAACTGTGGGAAGAATCCGGCCGCTGGGCGCAGTACGGCAAAGAACTGCTGCGCTTTAAAGACCGCAAGGATTCAGGCTTCTGCCTTGCCCCTACGGCGGAAGAAGTGATTACAAAAATGGTGGCAAAGGACGTAAGCTCCCACAAACAGCTGCCGCTTTGCTTTTACCAGTTCGGCACCAAATTCCGCGACGAGATACGGCCGCGCTTCGGCGTAATGCGCGCGCGCGAGTTTTATATGAAAGACGCTTACTCCTTCGCCGCGGACGAGCAAAGCGCAAACGAATGGTATCAGAAAGTTTACGACGCTTATGTCAAAATTTTTGAACGCTTCGGCTTTAAATTTAAAGCCGTTGAGGCGGATACGGGCAGCATAGGCGGCAATTTCTCGCACGAGTTTATGGTTTTGGCTCAAACGGGCGAAAATGAAATTTCCGTCTGCCCGCAGTGCGGCTATAGCGCAAATACCGAAAAGACGGAAATCCAGCCGCCCGCCGCGCCCGCCGCGGCGGAAACATTGCTTGAGCCGCGTGAAGTCAGCACGCCGGACAAACGCACGATAGCCGAACTTGTTGACTTCTTAAAACAGCCGCCGGAAAAGTTTATAAAAATGCTTATTTATAATGCCGACGGCAATCCCGTCGCCGTGCTGCTGCGCGGCGAGGACGAGCTTAATGAAATCAAACTGCGCAAATACCTCGGCGCAAACGAGGCGGCAAAGGCCGGGGCCGATACTTATACGGATATCACGCGCTCCGCGCCGGGCTTTGCGGGCCCGCTGGGTTTCAAACAGAAGGCGCCCGCCGTTAAACTGCTGGCGGATAATTATGTCAAAACCATAGTCAACGGCGTCGCCGGCGCGAATAATACGGATACGCATGTGCTCAACGTAAATCCCGGCCGCGATTTCGAACCTGACGCTTATGCCGATTTAAAGCTTGCCTCAGCCGGCGACGGCTGCCCGCGCTGCGGCGCGAAGTTTGACTTCACGCGCGGCATAGAAGTGGGCCACACGTTCAAACTGGGCACTAAATATTCCGCCGCGATGAACGCCGTTTTTCTGGACGAAACCCAGCAGTCCAAACCCATGATTATGGGCTGCTACGGCATAGGCGTCACGCGCGTTTTGGCCGCCGCGATAGAGCAAAGCCACGACGATAACGGCATAATCTGGCCCACCGCGCTTGCGCCTTTTGACATTTGTCTGATCGCGCTGGACAAAGAGGGAGAAGTCAAACAAAAAGCGGACGAAATTTATACGCGCCTCACCGCGCTGGGTTATGGAGTTTTATATGACGACCGAGACGAGCGGCCCGGCGTAAAGTTTAAAGACGCGGATTTAATCGGCATCCCGCATCGTTTGGTAATTGGCCGTAAACTTTTGCCGGAAGGCAAGCTGGAATATAAAGCCCGCGTTGCCCCAAAAGCAGATTTTTGGACTTTTGACGAACTGGAAGAAAAGTTGAACAAAGTAATAAATATTTCAAATGCGAGGTAATTTATGAAAAAAATAATGTTATTAGGCGTATTTTTCACACTGGCTTTTGCCTTATCGGCGCAGGCCAAAAAAACAAATAATGCAAAATTGTTTTTTGACAATTTAAAAAAGCATTGCGGCAATGCCTATGAAGGCACGGCCATTGCCGGCGGCGAAGACCCTGCTTTTGCGGGTAAAACCCTTGTGATGCACGTGCGCTCCTGCGGCAAAAATGAAATACGCATTCCGTTCTTTGTCGGCGAAGACAGGTCAAGAACCTGGGTTTTTACGCTTAAGGGCGACCGCATTTTACTGAAGCACGATCACAGGCATGAAGACGGCTCTCCTGATAAAGTGACTATGTACGGCGGGCTGACTTCAAACAACGGAACGCCTAATTTGCAGGTATTTCCCGCCGATCAGGAAACGGCAGATTTGATAAATTACGCCGTGCCAAACGTATGGTGGGTTACTACGGATGACAATGCCTTTACGTATAATCTGCGCCGCGTTGGCACGGAAAGGCTTTTTACGGTAAAATTTGATTATAGCAAAAAGATTTCTTCTCCTATGCCTGCTCCCTGGGGCGCGAAAGAATAATAATTAATAGCCTGCAATAAATCAATTCCTAAAAAGAATATACCGTTACTTGTTTCTTGTACGAAATCAGGCGCGGTTTTAGAAGACATTTCCATACAAACCTTATTATACGCTTCATTAGCGGCATTGGCCCAGCAGTAAACCCTGCCCTGATGAGTACCTATGGATCTTTGAAAATAATTTTCAAAACTGACGCCGATTGATTTCTTATTTATCAAAGGAGTGCAGTATATTGATTGCGGCGGCGGGGAGTTAAAAATCCAGCATCGCACATTATCGTAAATATAATTTGCTCCGCTTACTTCCGCTTCTTTAGGTAAGGAAATATCCAAATCCTCAAAACTGCTCGCATAACTGCCCGTGGTCAGGAAATACCTTTCCTGCGCGCTTGCAAGAGACCTCAGCAAAGGCAAAACAGCGGCAGCGCGGGATTTCAAAACAACCCTCTGATACTTCGGTAACGCTATAGCGGCGAGAACGCCGATTATTAATACGACGACTAATAATTCTATTTACGTGAAGCCTTTTGAATTTTTCATATTTTCACCTCGTTATTTTTGATTTTTACAAACAAAAACGGCTGCCATATTTGAGCCAGTAACGCTAACCCAAAAAATAACAGCCGTAGTTTCCCGCCTTTCGGCGGGAAACATTCGGCACAAAACACTTTGGGAGCTACCCTTAGTATTTTGCGCCTGATAACGAGCTGCTTTTGGAGCGTTACTGTGCTTCTGATTTCTCAAAAGCGCACCTTATTCTTCATAAGGTTCCAAAAACAGTATCAAATTTTATTGAGCCTTTTAGGCTTACATTAACAACCGTTTACCTCTTTTGCTACAAAATTATTATAC
>JAIRLH010000062.1 GCA_031259485.1 Elusimicrobiota bacterium | reverse complement strand
TTGCTTTGCCGTAGTACCGGCAGACTGTTTTTAAAGCGCGTTTTGCAAATGTCCTAGGCGTGGCGGAGAGTTTGAAAAAAGCTCATGAACTTTATTATCTTGTAAACGGTTCTTATATTGCCGACATGACAAAGCTGGATTGGGATTTTAAAGAGAATTGTAATTTATCTGGCAATGACATAGTTGCCTGTGATAAATATTTTATGATGGATCTACTGAGCGGCAGCGGCGTGATTACTAATCCAACACTTTCTTATATTAGAATTTATTATTGCCCCGGCTACCAAAATTGGTCTCAATGCTCTACCGCAGGAAATTATAAATTTCTTTATAGAGTCTGGCTGGATAGATCTTCCTATCCCCGGAAGAGAGAATGCACCGGCACTATGGATGAGGCAAAAAGTTATGTAAAATACTTGCTTTTTAATAACCTTTACTGTTCATTTTATGCTGCGTCCAAACGCAAAAAGCGATAATTATTTTATTTTTTAATCCGAAGTTATAATTAGTTTTTATTTGCCGCCGAAAAATGATAAAATCAGAATATGGACCGCATTAAACTTCTGGATAAACAGACTGCCAGCAAAATCGCCGCGGGCGAGGTTATAGAAAGGCCGGCCGGCGTGCTCAAAGAGCTTATAGAAAATGCGCTTGACGCGGGTGCAACCACTTTGAATATTGACATAGAAAAAGCCGGCAAAAAACTTATCCGCGTCAACGACAACGGCGCGGGCATGACGGCGGAGGATTTGCCACTGGCCGTTCTGCGCCACACCACAAGCAAAATAAACAGTTTTGAGGATTTGGACAGGCTTAATACCTTCGGTTTCCGAGGAGAGGCTCTGTTCTCCGTATCGGCAATAAGCAAAGTTACAATAGCTTCCGCGCGGGAAGGCCAGGCCGGAAGCCAGATAAAAGTTGAAGCAGGCAAAGTTATAGCGCAAACCGCCGCGCCATCCGTCAAAGGAACTACGGTGGAAGTGCGGGATTTATTTTTCAACACGCCCGCGCGGCTTAAATTTTTAAAGTCCGATACCGTGGAGCGTGGCCACCTGCTTGCGGCCGCTGAAGAAGCGGCAATGGCCAATCCGGGCGTGAGTTTTAATGTAAAGACCGACGGCGTTAAAGCCTATTCCCTGACGGCCGCTGACGGCGGGGAAGCGGGGCTGCGCCGCCGGCTGGCCAAAATTTTCGGCGAAGAGGTAGAAAAAGATTTAATTTATCTGCAAGACGAGCGTTTCGGTCTGCGCGCTTTTATATCGCCGTCGGATAAGCTGGCCGCGACCAGGGACGGCATTTTTTTCTTCGTCAATAAAAGGCCCGTAGGGTGCAAGATTTTGCAGCAGGCGGTTTATAAAGCTTACCAGCCTTACCGCGCCAAAGACAGGCACCCCTACGCCGTAATTTTTATGCGGCTGCCGGCTGACGAGTTTGACGTAAATATCCACCCGCAGAAAAAAGAAATCAAATTTATTAACGAAAGCGATATTTTTAATTTTGTTTATAAAAAACTTTCGCAGGCCGTGCTGGGTGGTAGCGGCGCGCAGAATATAAGCCTTGGCACCACGCCGGAGACGGCGGATTCGGCGCCTGTTGCCGCGCAAATTCCGCCCGTGCCTCCGCACGCGGCGGAATTAAGCGAAATCATCAATAAAAATATCGGCGCGGGCCGGCCTTTATTTCAGGTCAGGGATTTTGAGGAGCCTGAAAAATATGCTGTAAACAAAAACGCCGCGGAAATTATTTATCCGCAAAACGCGCGCGCGCATGCCGCGGAAAACGCGGCTGGGCCCGCGTGGTGGCGTCCGCCTTATAATTATCTGGGACAGCTGCATAACAGCTATCTTGTTTTTGAAAATCCGGCTGGGCTTGTGCTTATAGACCAGCACGCCGCGCAGGAGCGCGTGTTTTTTGAGCAGTATTTAAACTCGCTTGAAAATAAAACCACGCAGAAGCAACCGCTGATGTTTCCCGTCAGCGCGGAAATGCCGGCCAGCGCGATAGAAAATCTTTTGCAGTGGCAGGACACGCTTGACAAGGCGGGTTTTGAAGTTTCGCGTTTTTCCCCGCGCACGCTGCTGATTAATACCGTGCCCAATATTCTTAAATTTAAGGAAGAGGATTTGAAGGATTTTGTAATATCGCTCGCGGGCGTGATAGGCCCGCCTTCAAAATCTGACAACAGTTTGAAGTACAGGCTTATTTCCACAATGGCGTGCAAAAAATCCGTGAAAGCGGGTGAGGCTATGGGCAAACCGCAGGCGGAGGCATTGCTTCAGAACCTCAAAAACTGTGCAGACGGTCTGCACTGCCCGCATGGCCGCCCTACTATTATTGTGTTAGACATAAAAGAAATAACTAAAAAATTTGGCCGGGGATAAATATTACGCATAAAAAAAGCCGGCGCGCCCGCGGTGATTAACCACAGGCGCGCTCAGCCTATGCTACTGCTCGCTTCCATACACTACTCCTTTACGGCTACCGCCGGCGCACTTCCGTCCCGGCGCCGCGTTCAATAACGCAGGCGGCGGGGATATACTTCTGCCCGCGGCGATTGAGCCGTCCTTATAACCCTGCCTCAGGCACCCCGTAGGGAATTTTGCGCCCTAGGCACCGGTACGCTGTAATTCATTGGCAATATTCGGCCGGCGTTTACATTCACAACGTCAGCTCTTTTGTACCGGACAGCTCTTATATTATATATTTTCAAATATCTTGGGCAGCGCTCCCTCGGTCGGGATTTGAACTTCCTGCGCGACGGCCAGGCTGTAATCTGCTGCCCTTGCTTTTATAATACGCGGCAAATGCAATTTGTCAAGACCCAGAAACGGACTCAGGAATTGCCCCGCCTGCACCGCGCGCCAAAAAGTATTTGCCATTGGCGGCAACTATTTAATATAATAAAAACAGAAAAAAGCTTCCGGCGCGATGGCCAAGTGGTAAGGCGGCAGTCTGCAAAACTGCTATTCGCGGGTTCGATTCCCGCTCGCGCCTGTATGCGGCCGCAGAAGGGGGATCCCCTATACGCGGTAGTTGTTTTTTTATATAATAAACTATTGCCTTGCGCGGGCGTAGTTCAATGGCAGAACCTCAGTTTTCCAAACTGATGACGAGGGTTCGATTCCCTTCGCCCGCTGAGGCTTAGGAATATACAACAGCGTAACGGTGCAATTGGTTTTTGTATGATTTCAGTCTCCTGTTTACGGGCATTAAAGAAAACCAAAATTCAGCCGAAAGCCGAAGAAAACGCTGGGATAGCTCAGCTGGCAGAGCATCTCCATGGTAAGGAGAAGGTCGTGGGTTCAAATCCCATTCCCAGCTTATAAATTTTTTAAAATAAAAGCAGCAGGCAGTGCAAAGTGAAGGGTATCTAAAAAGGTTAGGAGGAAGAAAATGTCGAAGGAAAAATTTAGCAGGAACAAGCCGCATGTGAATGTAGGGACGATAGGGCATGTGGACCACGGTAAGACGACGTTGACGGCGGCGCTGACGAAGGTATTGGCGAGCGAAGGGAAGAGTAAAGAGATGGCCTACGCGGATATAGCGAAAGGCGGAGTGGTTAGGGACGCGTCGAAGATAGTGACTGTGGCGGTATCGCACGTGGAATATGAATCTGAAAAAAGGCACTATGCGCATATAGATTGTCCTGGACACGCGGATTATATCAAGAATATGATAACCGGAGCGGCGCAGATGGACGGCGCGATACTGGTAGTGTCGGCGGTAGACGGTCCGATGCCGCAGACTAAGGAACACGTATTGCTGGCGAAGCAGGTAAATGTGCCGAAGTTGGTGGTATTTCTGAACAAGGTAGATTTGGTAGAGGAAAAAGAACTTCTGGACTTAGTGGAGATGGAGATTCGGGAGTTGCTGAGCAAGTATGAATTTGACGGGGACAACACGCCGATAATAAGAGGAAGCGCGTTAAAGGCGATAGAAGGAGATACCGGCAAGACGGGTATAGCGAGCATAAAGAAACTGTTGGAAGCATTGGATACGTGGATCCCCGAGCCAAAAAGGGAGACGGATAAGCCGTTTTTGATGGCGGTGGAAGACGTGTTCTCGATAACGGGAAGAGGAACAGTAGCGACTGGCAGGATAGAGAGAGGGCAGATAAAGGTAGGAGACGCGGTAGAGATAATAGGGTTCAGGGATACGTTAAACTCTGTGGCAACGGGAATAGAGATGTTCCGTAAGTTATTAGACAGCGGAATAGCAGGAGACAATGTAGGGATACTGCTGAGAGGGATAGAAAAGAACCAGATAGAGAGAGGTCAGGTACTGGCTGCGCCGAAGACGATAACGCCGCACAAGAAGTTCACTGGGCAGGTGTATATCCTGAAGAAAGATGAGGGAGGCAGGCACACGCCGCTGACGCCAGGGTATAAGCCGCAGTTTTACTTTAGGACTACGGACGTGACGGGAGAGCTGGCGTTTAAGGGAGAGATGATAATGCCGGGAGATAATGCGGAGATAGAGGTGACGCTGATCACGCCGGTGGCGATGGAAGAGGGAGTGAGATTTGCGATAAG
>JAIRLH010000105.1 GCA_031259485.1 Elusimicrobiota bacterium | reverse complement strand
TTCAAAACCTTTGCCGAGCGGGCCGATAATATCAAGCGCGTCGCCCTTTTTCAATAAACTCAAAATTTCTGTCCCGCGGCCTACTGTTTTAAACAGTATTTCCGCCGTACCGGTTGTTTTATCGGCGCAGTGAATACTAAAGGGCCGGCGTAAAAAAGGCGCGTTTGCGCCGCTGCATAAAACTTCCGCAAACTGCCCGGGTTTGGCCTGTTCGGCAAATTCTGCCGCGCTAAATTTTATTTTGAAAATATCTTTCGCAAGCCGCTTATTTTCCAAAACTTCCGTTTTAAAATTTTTCATTTTTTCCGCCGTCCTTAAACAGTTCTTTTTCCCGCGCTGTTCCACGCGAAGACAGAAAATGAAGCAACGCGCAAAAGCGCGGGCAAAACTTTTTTATTCATTCAATTTGCCAACCTTAACCACGTGCCGGCCGGCGGCGAAAACATGCTCCACCCGCCCTTTAAGTCTGCGGCCGATATACGGCGTATTGCGCGAGGATGATAAAATTTCGCTTTGGCTGTAAACCCATTCGTTATTTAAATCTATTAAAACAATGTCGGCTTTTGCGCCTACGCAAAGACTACCGCCTTCAAGTTTAAAAATTCTCGCGGGATTTACGGACATCAGTTCAATAAGTTTTTTGAGCGTTATCAGACCACTTTCAACCAGCGTTTCGTAAGCGAGCGAAAAAGCTGTCTCCAACCCGATTATGCCGAAGAGAGCATAATCAAACTCCACCTCCTTCTCATGCGGGGCGTGGGGCGCGTGGTCGGTGGCGATATTGTCAAGCGTGCCGTCTTTGAGGGCTTGTTTTATTGCTTCTACATCTTCCGTTTTACGAAGCGGAGGATTCATTTTTGCATTGCCACTGAAGCTTTCGCACTCGCTTTCCGTCAGCGTAAAGTGGTGGGGCGTTGCCTCCGCAGTAATTTTAACGCCTTCTTTTTTTGCCTGTCGTATTAAATCAACGGATTCTTTTGTTGAAATATGACAAAAATGCAAGGCGGTTTTTGTTTCTTTCGCCAAATCAATTTCACGACTGACAGCCTCGTACTCCGAAGCATTTGATATACCCGCAAGGCCCAGCTTACTGCTTATAAAACCGTCGTTCATCACGCCTTTGCCGGCGAGTTTTAAATCTTCCGCGTGCGAAGTTATTGGCAGCCCAAGTTTTGCCGCCAGCTTAAGCGCGCGGGCCATAAGCGCGCCGTCTTCAAGCGGTGAGCCGTCATCGGACAAAGCAATTGCGCCGGCTTTTTTGAGCGCGGCAAAATCAGTAAGCTCCCTGCCTTTGCGGTCTTTGGTTATTGCTCCGATGATATGCACATTCACAAGCGCGTCCTGCTTAATTATTTTTTGGGCGAGAGCTATATTTGCAGCGCAATCCATCACGGGGTTTGTGTTCGGCATCATGCACACCGTCGTAAATCCGCCCTTTGCCGCGCTGCGCGTGCCTGATAAAATTGTTTCTTTCCCTTCAAAACCAGGCTCACGTAAGTGTGTATGCATATCAATAAATCCAGGTACCGCAACAAGTCCTTCTGCGTCAATAATTTCCGCTCCTTCAGTTTTAATGTTCTCTTTGATCTGCGCAATTTGATTGTTTTCAACCAACAAATCGCAAATATAGTCCAAATTATTTTCCGGGTCCACAACCCTTGCGTTTTTTATTAAATATTTCATATTTATTCCTTTTTTAAATTTTATTTTTAATTAAAGGCGCAAGATAATCCTTTATCTTTAAAACTATTTCTCTAAAAGACAACGGCATATTTTTTATCATAACCAACTTCTAAAATCTTATTTAATTATTTCTAACACGGTATTAGACCTATTTTTGCATATTAGACCCATTTTTGAGGTATAAATTTGTTCCAAATTTATTTTCTTCAACTTAATAATAAGTATTCAATAAGAACTTTATAATTTATAAATTCTTAGCATAGAAATTATAAACAATAAGCATAATTGTCAATATTAAAGCCCATTTTATTATAAAATTAGCGGATAACTTTTTCATAAATTACTGCTCTTCCCTTTTCGCCGTTGCGCATAAAAATAAAACGGCCATTCTTACCGCTATGCCGTTTGTCACCTGCTCTAAAATCACGGAGTTTGGGCCGTCGGCGACGTCGCTGCTGATTTCTATGCCGCGGTTCATTGGGCCCGGATGCATTATCACGATATCGGGGCGGCATTTTTTAAGTTTCTCCTTCGTGATACCATAAGTTTTATAATACTGCGAAGGCGTGGGGAAAGCGGACACGTTATCGCGCTCAAACTGCATGCGCAGTATGTTTAAGGCATGCGCGTCTTTAATGGCTTCGTTAATATCGCTTGTTACTTTTACGCCGAATTCTTTGGAGTATTTCGGCAGTATTATTTCCGGCGCACAAAGCGTTACGTTTGCGCCCAGTTTAGTAAGTCCCCATATGTTTGAGCGCGCCACACGCGAATGCGCTATATCGCCGATAATCGTTACGTTAAGCCCTTTTATTTTACCGAACTTTTCCTTAAGCGTGTACATGTCAAGCAACGCCTGGGTGGGGTGCTCG
>JAIRLH010000187.1 GCA_031259485.1 Elusimicrobiota bacterium | reverse complement strand
CGTGTTATATTATCAGGAATTAGGAGTAGAAAAAGATTTGAAAAAGGCATACGAATGGATTTCAACAGCGGCGGAGCAGGATAAGAAATACGAAGAAACAAAAAAGAATATTGAAAAAGAATTAGCGGGAATCTGATAAAAAGGAGATGCCCTCCCAACAACACGAGGGCATGACAAACAGCTGGCTACCCGATAGAGATGACATAAGGGAATGGATTTTTTCCCTGAACGGGCATTCGCAATGTGGATGGGGCGCACAATAGAGAGCAGGGAATAATTTTGATTTTTTGATACTATGAACAAAAAAACTTTTTTAAAATATTTGATTTACGGCATAGTCGCGTTAATCGCGGCGGCGGTTTTATGCGGGCTTGCATGGTTTTTTCTGCAAAAATATTCTTTCGCAAATCCGAATTTGTTGTGGCTTGCCGCGCCGGCGGCCCTGCTGTGCGTTGCCGCGGGTTTTATCAGATATTTCCTGCGTCCGGCATTAAAATATCCGCTGCCGGCCGGATATAAAGCGCGTTTGAGCCCTGCCGCCGCTTTTGCAAACTGGGCGGCTTTTGCGCTTTGCTGCGCGGCCCTGCTTTTGTGCATTATCGCGCTTGCGCGCCCCCGCATTGAAGGAAAAGTCGTAATCCCGCCAGCAAAAGGCATAGACATAATGATGGTTATGGATATTTCCAACAGCATGAGCGCGGTTGATTTTGAGCCAAACCGCCTTGAAGCGGCAAAAAACACCGCGCTTAACTTCGTAAAAAAACGCGCAAGCGACAGGATAGGCATAGTCTTGTTTGAAGATTTTGCCCTGCTGCAGTGCCCGCTTACGCTTGATTATTTCGCGGTGGAAGATTATATAAAAAATATCAAAATCGGCATGCTGGGCGGCTTTGGCGGCACCGCGATAGGCGACGGCGTCGCGGCCGCGGCCGAGCATCTAAAAAACAGCGCGGCAAAGAGCAAAATCATCATTCTGCTGACGGACGGCGAAAGCAATACCGGCGTCATAGGCCCCATGCCGGCCGCAAAAGCGGCGCAGGCTTACGGTTTTAAAATTTACACGATAGCCATGACTTCCGACGGCGACGCGCGCCGGCCGGTGGAAACTCTTTTAGGCAGGGTTCAGTACGTGCCCATGGAACCCATGACCAAAGAAGCCGAGGCGCTTTTGCTTGAAATCGCCAAAATGACGGGCGGCGAATTTTACCGCGCGCGCAACGCGCTGGAGCTTGAAACAATCTATTCCAAAATAGACGCGCTTGAAAAGACGGAATTTGAAGAAGCCCCGCAGATTAATTATATTGACAAATACCAGGGTTTTATCGTCTGGGCAACAGTTTTGCTTGTTATCGCTTTCGTATTTGATAAATTTATTTTTATAAAAATACCGTAGGGTCTGAATTTTATGGAATTATTCGCCAATCCTTTTGTTTTTGTTTACATGGCCGCCGTTGCGGCGGTTATCGCCGCGCTTTGGTACTTTGGCGGTCTGAGCCGCAAAAACGCGCTGAAGAGGCTCTTCAGCGCGGATAATTATGATAAGCTCGCGCCTGCGGGTCTTGCGCGGCGGCGCATGGCGGCCGATACGCTTTTCCTCTGCGCTCTGGCTTTGCTGTTCGCCGCGCTGGCCGCGCCGCAGTGGGGGCGCGGAGAAATTACCGCTCAGGCGCAGTATTCGCAGGCCGTGGCCGCGGTTGACGTTTCCGCCTCAATGCTGGCGCAGGATATAAAACCCGACCGGCTTGAAAGCGCAAAGACCATGCTGGCCATGCTGCTGGAGAATATGCGGAACGAGAGGCTGGGTCTTATAGCTTTTACCTCGCAGGCGTGGCTGCAATGCCCGATTACCACCGATACCGCCGCGCTCAAAACGCTTGCCGGCGCGCTTTCAACGCAAATGCTGCCCGCGCCTGGCACCGCGCTTGCGCCGGCGGTAAAACTGGCGGACAAAATGCTGGGGCCTTACGCGGGTAAAAAAGCCCTTATACTTATTACCGACGGCGAAGACCATAATCCGCAGGATATACGGGCCGCGCTGAAAGAAGCGCGGGAAAATGAAATCAGGATAATAACCGTAGGCGTAGGCAGCGCGGAGGGGGAGCTTATCCCCGTAATCTCGCAGAACGGCGAAAAGACTTACAAAAAAGATTCCGAGGGCAAAACTGTTTTGACCAAACTGGACGAGAGGGCTTTATTTTCGCTCGCCCGCGAGACGGGCGGCATTTATATAAAATATAATACGCCGCAGCAGACTGCCGACGACATTGCCGCGCAGCTCGCCGCGCTGGACAGGACTTTAACGCAGTCCAACGCGCGCGCGGTGTATAAAAACCGCTACCAGCTGCCGCTTTGCGCGGCTATAATTTTGCTTTTGGCGTCTGTACTTATACCTCTAAAGAAATGTAAAATAAGATGATGCGCTGCTTATATATAATAACGTTTATTTTATATCTGGCCCAGCCGGCCGCAAACGCGGGGCCGGCCGGCGCTTTACGCGCGGGCAACAAAGCATACGACGCGCAGAAGTACGGCGAGGCTTTTGACCTCTACCAGTCCGCCGCCGGCAAGGGCGCCGAGGGCGCGGCCTATAACGCGGCCGCCGCGCTCTACAGGCTTAAGGATTATGAAGGCGCGCTTGCCGCGTATCAAACTATAGCGAAAGAGGGGGAAGCCTTCGGGCGCGCGGCGGTTTTTAATGCGGGCGACGCGGCTTATATGAAAGGCGATAAAGAGGCAGCGTCGGCCTTTTTCCGCCGCGCGGTAGTTCTTAATCCGCGCGATGAGGCGGCAATACACAATTTGCAGTTCGTGCTGCAGGAAAAAGACAAAAATAAACAGGAGCGCGAAAACAAACCCGACGGCGATAATAAGGACAAAGACGAAAATCAGGATAATCAGCAAAACCAAAACGGCCAAAATAACCAGCAGCGGCAAAGTTCCGTATCAAAAGAAGAGGCCGATAATATATTGCAAATGGTTAAAGACGACAGCCGCGCGCCCAAACCCCTGCCGCAGGACGGCGGCGCGGGCGGCAAAACCCCGCCGGAGAAGGATTGGTGAGCATGCTCGTAAAAAATATATTTCTGACCGCGGTCTTTTCTTTGTGCGCGCTGCAGGGCGCGGCGCAGCAGCCCGTCGTTTTTGAGGCCGAGGTTGATAAAACCGCCGTGGATATATCGGAAGATATTCACCTTACGCTGACCCTGCGTTCATCCAGCGCGGAGGAGGCGCAGCCGCAAATGCCTTCGCTGCCCAACTTCAATATTTATTCGCAGGACATGAATAATTTCACTTCGCTTATTAACGGCAAAGTAAATTCCGTACAGCAGTTTTTTTACACGCTTTCGCCCAGATTTGCCGGCAAATCGTCAATAGGCGCGTTTTCTGTAAAAATTGCCGGCAAAGAATATAAAACCGAGCCGATTGAGGTGGAGGTCTCGCGCGCGGGAAGCGGCAACGCGCAGGCTTCGCTCAGTAAAACGCGTCAGCCCGCCCGTCCGGTGGCCGCGCCCGCCGCCCGGACTTCGCCGCGGGCAGTACCGGCAAAACCGGCCGGAACGCCGGATTTCTTTATGACCGCGCATGTTGACAAAACCGAAGCATGGCTTAACGAGCAGATAAATTTGAAAATAAAATTTTACCAGGGGCTTACGCTGCTCGGCAACCCGCAGTACGCACGCCCGCAGATGGACGGCCTCGTCTTTGAAGAAATAAAAAGCAACCAGCAGTTTGAAACGGTGGAAGGCCGCAAGTATTCCGTGACGGAATTTGATATAGCTTTGTTCGGCATTATCGCGGGGGAGGCGACCGTCGGGCCCGCTTATATTGACTACGCCGTCGCCAATATGATGAACAGGACTCTGGACATGTTTATGGGCGTCGTTGACGCGCAGCGCGTTGCCACTGAGCCTCAGAAAATAAAAATAAAACCGCTTCCCAAAGAAGGCCGGACTGCCGGTTTTTACGGCGCCGTCGGGGCGGATTACGCGGTCAAATCTTCGGTTGATAATGCCGCGCCGCGCGCGGGCGAGCCTTTTACTTTGACCACCGAGATAACCGGCAAAGGCAATATGCGCGCCATAGGCGATATGCCCGCGCCGGATATGGGCGCGGGCTTCCGCGTTTATGAAACCACTTCTTCTTTTACCGCGGGCGTCAAAGACGGCGTCGTCAACGGCAGTAAAATTTACAAAACAATTCTGGTGCCGCGCGCTTCGGGCAAATTCAAGATACCCGCGGCGCAGTTCAGCTATTTTGATACCGCCGCCGGCCTTTACCGCTCCGTGCGCGGGAACGCGGTGGAGCTTGACGCAGCTCCCGCCGCCGCGCAGGAAAGCAGGGCGGTGTCTTTTGCCTCCGGAGCGGAAAACGCGTCAAAAATAGAGCGTATAAACAGCGATATCGCCTATATCAAAGATATTGCGGCGCGCGGGCCGCCGCTAGCGCGCATTGCGGATTTCGGGGTTTATAATTACGCGGTTTTCGCGCTTGTTTTGGCGGCTTTGTTTGAGCTGCTTAAAACGCGCGGCGGCATTAATTTGCGCGGCCTGCGCGGCGGCGCGTTGAGCGCGGCAAAAAAGGCTTTGGGCAGAGCAAAAAACGCCGGGGAAATTTCGCAGGCTTTGAGCGATTATCTTTGCGCCAAACAGGGCGCGCCCATCGGCATAAACACGATTTCGGATATTGCCGCAAACCTTAAATTAAGCCGGCAGACGCGCAAGGAGCTGGAAGAAATATGGCAGTCGCTTGAAATGCAAAAATATGCGCCCTCGGCTGCGGGAACTGCCGGCGGCGCGTCGCAATACGCGGCAAAGACTTTGGCTTTAATCAGACGGATTGAAAAGGAGAGAAAATGAAAATTCTCCCTCTCTTGATTATTTTATTGCTTACGCCTTTTTACGCCAGCGCGCAGACCGCCGCTGACGCCGCCGAGCTTTATAATAAAGGCGATTACGGCGGCGCGGCCGCAAAGTATGAGGAACTGCTGAAATCAGCCTCCGACGGCTTTAGAAACCCTTATTTATATTACAATCTTGCCAACAGCTATTTTAAAGCGGGCGAGCCTGATAAAGCGGTAATAAATTATTACCGCGCTTTCAATATCCTGCCTAGAGATAAGGATATAAAGCGCAATCTCGCTTTTGCGCTCAACGCTTCCGGCCAGAAATTAGTGCCCGAAGGCGTGCCGCAGGCGGCTTTTGATATTTATTACTGGCTTTCC
>JAIRLH010000186.1 GCA_031259485.1 Elusimicrobiota bacterium | reverse complement strand
GGATGAAACCGGCTCAATGCAAAAAGCGTATAAATATTTTCAGGGCGTGCCAAAAACGGATATTATCGCCGCTTTTGACTTTTATATTAAAAATTTCAATAACGGAAGACCTTTTATTTTAGCGGGGCATTCGCAAGGCTCCATAATGATAAGGGAAATATTATTTGATTATATGAAAAAGAATCCCGACGTTTATAAACGGATGATTGCGGCTTATGCCATTGGCATTCCAATGTTAAAAGAAGATTATGAAAAAAATCCGCACGTCAGGCCGGCCTCAGGCCCCGACGATACGGGAGTCGTAATTTCATATAATACGGAAGCTCCCGCGGTGGACGCGCCCGGAAATCCTCTATCCGTTCCAAACGCGGTTTTAATTAATCCGATCTCGTGGAAGACAACGGACGAGCTTGCGGGGAAAAACAAAAATATCGGCTCCTTATTTGTCGATAAAGACGAGCGCGCAGCGAAAATAAAACGCCTTGCGGACGCAAAAATTAACCCGCTTAGAGGAACTATAATTTGCTCTACCGTCGAGCGCGAGCAGTGGAGTTCCGACCCGAAATCAAGGGCGTATTTCCCGCTGGGCGTTTTTCACGAAAACGATATTCCTTTATATTATTATAATTTGCGTAAAAATGCCCAAAACAGAGTAAAACAATATTTTAAAACCCAAAAGAAGTTAAATAATCAAAAATAAAATATTACGCTTTTGTTATTGTAACGCATAAAAATGCGCGCCGTTGCCCGCGGCGGCAAACCTTCCGTCCAAATTTCTTGTAAAATAAAAACAACTCCGCGGTATCTGCATCCGTAGAGTTTTTTCGTTTATAAAAACAGTACTTTTTTAGGCTACTTCCGCCATATTTAATCTCAAAAATATTATTAAATAATTTCTATATCAGTTCTGCGGTTTTTTGCGCGGCCTTCTCTGATGTCATTGTTTGCAATAGGCTTGTCATATCATTCCCCTATCAATTCTATATTGAGTATCCCCGCTTTATCCAGCTCTGACGACACGGATTGCGCTCGTATCAAAGATGTCCTTTTATGTTATCTTGATATTCTTTTATATCTTCTCTAGCCTCTTTTTCGTTAATATAATCTTTTATATATTTTTTCCCGAAGGAATATCTTATCCCCGCGTTTGCGCCCAGTCCGGTTATTTTGCCACCCTTCTCATACCCTGCTAATGCGTACCAGTAAAGATTTTCCGTAAGCTGCATATTGATCCCGATATTCCCTTCAATCACTCCTCCGGATAAATCCACATCATATGACGCGCCGCCGTATTTCACTGTTCCTTTTCCTAGAAACTCATATTTATATGAAAGTTCTAATAACGGCTCTATCAATAAACCGCTTTTTCTTTTTTTGGCATATCCTATTAAAACCGCCGCTTTTGCGCTTAAATAATCCGTTCTATCCCAACTCAAATCGTCAACCCCATTTAATACTTCCGCGCTTCCGGAGGAAGCGTTCATATACTTCGCTTCTATTTTAGGTTCTATCCTTATATACGATGATTTTCCAAGCTCTGTTTTTATTTCTTTTCCCGCTTCCGCGCTTAGCGCGGCGATATTGCGTTTAGGTTTAAACGATAACTCTGTTCCGCCGGACGAATAGTTTATCATATCCAGCTTTGTCCAAAAATTGCGAGCCGCTAAATCTATAAACCAGCCCTCGTCATTTATCAGCGTCCCGTATATGCCCGCGCTGGGCGATTCTCCTTCCCCGTTTCCGTAATATCCGTTGCTTTGCTTCCCTTTTATCTTTTCCGTTTTAATATAACCCAGCATTACTCCGACGTATATTTTATTGCTCTCCTCTGACGTTATCAACCGGTCATATCCCGCTTCTACTCCAAATATCTTCATATCCGTTTTTTGCAGTTCGTCTATCGTTATATCTTTATAATACGTTCTTGCCCATATTCCGTTATCTCGGCTTCCCATATTTCTTAAATCGCCTAACCGCCTTTGCAATGAGTTCATTCCCGTTTCAGCCAATACGTTGTTTAACAAAGGTACATTTACCATTGTTTTGAACACGTCGCTAAAGGAGTTCGCGCTTCGTAAATACCAGTCGTTTCCAACAGCATTTTGCGTCCCCTGATATAACATATACTCGTATCCGCCCGCATCCCATTTCCCTCCCGCGAGCGCGAATGTTCCGCTGCCCGTTGCGGCGGCGTCTATTTCTACAAGCTTTAACCCGTCTCCGGTTATTTGAGTGATTTTTGACGCCGTGTTCGTTAATCCTATCAGCGACGGGCCGTTGTATCTTCCGCTTATCTTAAGTAAATCCCCCGTATGGGTTTGCATATCCGCGTTCATATTGATTACGGCATTGTCAGACTGTAGATTCTCTATGTTTATCGTATGAAACCCTCCGGAGTTAATTATATTCAATGTTCCCCCGATAAGATTCGTATTGCCTGAGAGCGTGTTGTCGCCGTGTATATTGATTTTGCCGTCTTTTCCGCTGTAGTTGCTTATTGCAGAACCTGAAAGCGCATTTACCAGCCCGCCATTATTAACTATATTATCCGCCGAACCGCCGGAAGCGACGATTTGAGAACCGCCCTGATATAAGATTGTGCCGAAAGCGCTTCCGCCAAAGACAGTTTGAACGCCGCCGGCGCCGACTGTGGTTCTATCAGCTTTGCCATTTATAGAAACAAACTGCAATCCGCCGCCGTTAACCGTAGTATTATTGGCTGTTCCGTCATAATCGACCAATTGTGTCCCGTTGCTGTTAATTTTCGTATTATTGGCTGTTCCTCGATCTCTAATTTCTTGTTTCCCCTCATTGTTAATTGTAGTATTATTAGCTATTCCGCCGAAGAGGACTGTTTGCGATCCGCCGGACAGAACAGTCGTATTGTTGGTCGTGCCAAAAACTTCTTGATTCCCTCCTGATACTATTTCTCCCGTAACCGTTGCTGCGGAGGTTACAGTACTTGTGAACGCTTGCGCGTATTCGGATATGATCATATTAAGCGCTAATAATATTACCGTCGTGTACGCGGTTTTCTTTATTCCGTTTATTATTTTCGCCGCAAATCTTGCGCGCGCGCAAAAACTGTCAATCATATTGAAATCCGAAGCATATGATTTGCCTTTAGCCAAAAAAGGGTTATAATAATCCTCGCTGCAATTTTTTGTCGCTATTTTTACTTCTGTATAAAATATATGGTTATTCTTCATAACAGTTCTCCCTTCAATATTTTCTCTTGATATTTTACAACGCCGCAATCTCCGTAGAAGCGTTTTATATATTAGCTAAATCATTCCAGCCGCAGACACACGGAAATCAGCATGCCTAAGCGACGTAAAACGCGCTGCCAAAGCTATAATATCTTTAGTGTAATTTTATGCGTCCGGAAGACTGCGGATACTGCGGAGCAAATAAATAGGAAAGTTCTTTTGTAGCATAATATTCCGTAATAATTTGAGAAAAATCACTATAATATTATGGTACCAAATTTAAGAATTGATAAACAAGAATACTTCGCATAATTTTCAACCGCGCAAGGCCACGCCGCAACTAAAGCTAAGCGCGGAGGAAAAAGGATTTGTCTCCCGAAACGCCGGCGTATTTGCAATATAGTTTACTTAACGACCGAGCGGATAACAAAGCTACTCTAAATTCCATTGACTCCGTAAAAAAATAAAGGAATCGCGTAAACTTAAAAGGATTCCTTTATCTTTTGCATAATGCTAATGATTTTTATTTTTGACACATACTCTTAATTAT
>JAIRLH010000120.1 GCA_031259485.1 Elusimicrobiota bacterium | reverse complement strand
CGGGATACTTTATGATTAATAAAAAAGGCTTTAGCCTTATGGAACTGCTGGTGGCGCTTTTCATAGGCTCAATGGTGACTGTCGCGCTGGTTTCCATGTGGCGCGGCGCAAGCATGCAGACGGCGCAGGGCCAGCGGCAGGCGGTGGTGCGTAATAATTTATCCATTTTCCTGCGCGGTTTGCACAAAGATATTACCGAGGCGGATTTGATTATTTACCCCACTACTTCGGGAAACCTTGGCGGCGGGGCTTTGCTTATGGGGCTTTACAACGCGCAGCGCACGGGCGATACGCTTATGCCCGGGCGGCCCGCGCTCAACGGCGGCCGCATGACGACGTTTTACTATTGCTTAAATTCAACTGAGGGCAGCATAAGGCGTTATGAAAGCAACATAGCCCTACAGGACGCAGCCGGCGTTGCCCTTAAACCTGCCGATCACGCCGCCTTGCGGCCCGTTGAAATCATCAGTTATCTCGGTACTTTTGCGCCAGCGCAATGCAATGTCGGGGTGAAAGTTATGGATAATGTAGATACAAATCCCCTCAAAACCAATATAGAAACTACGGACAATATAAAATTTAACGTTAATCTGCATATTTACAAGGAATTCGGCGACAAATCTGTGCCTGTCAATATTGAGTTTATAAGAACCTTTGTCACCGCGGGGGGCGCATGATGTTTAAAAATAAAAAGGGCTCCGCCCTTATGCAGGTGTTGGTGCTGGGCGGCGTGATAGCCGGCATAGTGGTGTTGCTTTTAAGGTTTTCAACGGCTAGGACAGTCAACGTGGTCAAAACCCTGCGCAAAATGCCGGCCAAGGCTTATGCCGAAGGCTGTATGGCGCAGTTTACAGCCGCCGCCATGCTGCGCGAACTGCACGGCCGCCCTCCTAGCGATGGAAGCGGGGGTAATCTTCTGCCATCTGGCACCCAAGAACAATCTTATAAATGCAGCTATAAAGTGGGCTCCCAGACTGTTCCAACTGAGACAGATATAAAAGCGCGGCTGTTCCCCAGCGCTAGGGCTACGGCATCCGACGGCACGCCAGTGGTAGTGCCCCCCGCGTTGCTGGAGCTGACGCTTACCATCATCAATCCAGACAAGCTGGAGTAAAGTTTTTGTTATTAGTTTTAAGCCGTCATTGCGAAGACTGAACGGACAAAGCAATCCGGTGGCGTAATGCATTAATTTTATCTTGGATTGGCACGTCCGGCAAAGTGAAATTCGGCCTTACAATGACGACGACAACAAATAATCTTATGCGCGTAAAATTAACCGTTTTTGTCATTTTCCTGTGCCTTGCCGTGTACGCCGCCGCGCAGACGGCGGAGATTTACGGCCCGCAACAGGGCGGGGAAATCAGCGCGCCCGTCACTTACGACAATACCGATTCCACTCTTAAACTTATAAGACGGCCCGCCGACCAGCGGGATGCGGTTGCCGACGTCCGGCCGCCGGCCGCGCAGGCCCCAAATGCCAGGCCGGCCGTCCAAACCGCGCCCGACGCGCCGCCGCAATCTGACCGCGCGGCAGTTCCGCCTGCGCAGCATTTGCAGTCCTCGCCTTCTGATGATAAAAAATCCGCGCGTCCGCGCGATAAAGTGCGGTGGAATAAAAGACTTTCCGGCAATTTTACCGTTTATTCGCAGCCGCGCACGCAGGGCGTGCCCACGCCGAATTTGAATCTTAAGTTTGAGACCGTGTATCAAATCCTGCGCAAAAATATCCAGTGGCTGGTGGCCGGCCGCAGCGACGTTTACGTCTATCAGGCCAAAGCGGATTTTCTAAAGTACGAGCCGAGGGCCCGGAGCTGGAGCGGCGCGATGTTTGTCCCCGACGATAACTGCATAGTCATGTACGACGATACAAAAGACTCCAAAAATCTTATAAGCCAGTTCACGCACGAGCTTACCCATTTGTTCTTTGAGGATTTTTTCAATCCGCCCGCGGGTAAAGCCGCCTACGCGGAGCCGCCTATCTGGCTGAACGAAGGTCTCGCCGTGAATATGGAAGATATTTCCGCCAATTACAGAGGCGGCGTGTGGGCAAATGACCTGATACTTTACAATATTTACCCGCCGTCTCCCGCCGCGGCCGCGCAGAAGCAGGCGCCGCGTTTGCAGACTTCGTCCGGCCGCGTCTTCGGCAGCGGTTCCGCCCTTGGCGCGCGCGACGGCGGCGGTTATGCGGGCGGGCCGCGCCTCAGCGACAAGCGGGCGGTTTTTAAGGATTTCAGGCAGTTCATCAGACAGGATTCCATTGACAATGCCTCCGCCGGCGGCTGGGTGGACGATTGGTATTTCCAGGCTTACGCGATGGTACGCTTTTTGTTTAAGCCTTACAATGCGCAGTATCCAGAAAACCGCCTTCAGTTTGAGCAGCTTTTGAAGGAATTTAACGCCTCGCGCCGCGCGGACTCGGCCGCCGTGGAAGCCGCGCTGAAAAAGGCCTACGGCTATAAAGATATCGCAGATTTTGAGACCCGCTTCTACCGCTGGCTATACGCGATGCAAAAGGTGGGACGCGAGAAGATTCTGAGGGAAAATAAGTAGCCCGCCGTTGCCGCAGTTCATTTAACACCAAAATAAGCCTGTAATTCCCGCCCATGCGCGCTATGCGGTCGCGAGAATACCGGCAAAAATACTCCCAATAAGTAGGTACAGTCCCCGCGAAGGGACAAAAGACCCGAAGCGGGGGCGATGATATTTTTCTCTCTTAAAATAACCATATCAATTTTTTCTCTTGCAAATTTAGGGAATATCATTTATAATATACTTAGTACTCCATAATCCTCTCAGAGGAGCTGGTAAGACATTTTTAATTATAAAGGTATAAGATAAATAATATGAACTTCACAGGGTTAAAAGGTTTTACGCTGATTGAAATGCTGACGGTAGTTCTTATCGTAGGCATTCTCGCCGCCATTGCCTGGCCGCAGTATCAAAACGCCGTTGAGAAAGCAAGGGCAACCCAAGCCTTAATTATGCTAAAAGCGATAGCCGAGTCCAATAAAAGACATTATCTTGCAACCGGCAAATGCACTAGAGATATGCGTGAATTGGATATAAATATTCCAAACGGAACAGTTGTTGGGATCGCGGGAGAAGGCTATGCTGGTTATGTTCACATTACTGACGGCAGGTTTTCATATGAGTCTTCCCCTTGCACAGATTATCAAAGCGGATCTTTTGCCCAAATTTTTTATGAAAAAAACACCACCAGCAATTGCTCCAAATATTGTCTTGAATATAGAAATAATAATGACATTATTTGCATATCGACAAAAGGAACCCCGAAATATAATCGCGTTTGCCAAAGTTTGGGACGCGAAGCGACGCCGACGCTTGAGCCAGGGGAATACTGCGCCAACAGCGTGGCAAAATGCTGGAAAATAAAAATATAGCCTGGCGGAGAAAAAGCGGCTGCTTCTCCAAACGGGGCAGAAGTAATAGTCGTTAGGTCTTCCCCACTTCTTTCTTCAGATATTGCCCCGTATGCGACTGGGCGCAGGCGATTATGTCCCGCACGTTTCCTTCCGCCACAAGATGGCCGCCTTTGTCGCCGCCTTCGGGGCCGAGGTCTATTATCCAGTCCGCCGTTTTAATGATGTCAAGATTGTGCTCTATCACCAGCACGGTGTTGCCCGCGTCGCTGAGGCGGTGCATTACGCCCAGCAGTTTGTCAATATCGGCGAAGTGCAGACCGGTGGTCGGCTCGTCCAGAATATAAAGCGTGTCGCCGGTGCTGCGCCGCGAAAGC
>JAIRLH010000023.1 GCA_031259485.1 Elusimicrobiota bacterium | reverse complement strand
GTTCCCATTCCGAACACGGCAGTTAAGCTCGCAAGGGTCGATGGTATTAACGCCCAATTCGGCGTTGTGAGAGTAGATCGATGTCAGTCTCATTGCTACCCTTTTTTTGTTTTCTATTTTATATAATATCGATTATACCCGCTATCTGTCCAAAAAGGCGTTGGCGAGAAAAGTTTGCAAATGTCATTGGCTTTTGCATTAGTAGCAATGGCTGAGCAATAATATCTTTCTTTTATATTACGGTTAGGATTATCGCTTCGGAATTGATAGCTGAAAATTAAATCGTATCCTTTTTTAGGATTTTTGATTATTAGTTTTCCCGATCCCCTTTCATTAAAATCCCAAGAAGAAAAACCTTTTGGAAGCGTGACTGATATTGGTAGAAGTTCGTGCGAAGAAGCGTATTGTCCGGATTGCATATAATATATTTCTTGCGCGTCTTTTATAGCTTTACCGATTATTACTGCATTAATAGCTTCTGTTTTTGCTACAGATTTATAATATTGCGGTAGCGCGATGGCGGCAAGAATGCCGATTATTAAAACTACGACTAATAATTCAATTAGAGTAAAAGCGTGTTTGTTTAAATTCATTGCAATGTCTTCGTGGAATTAAAAATAAACTTCTCATTTTTATACTAAATTGATTCTGTTTTTGCAATAGCGGCGGGTATACATTCAATAAAATTCAATTTAAGTATTTACTATTCAATATAAAATATGTAAACTTTTGGTATCGGCAGTTCATCTTCTTCAAGGGGGTGCCTTATGTCTGGTTGTGGATGCGGCGGCAATAAACCCAAAAAATAAGTTAAAACATGATTTATAAATCCCGCCCCGTTTTACGACGGGGCGGCGTTCTTGAGCCTTAGGAAGGAGAGCCGTTTCACGGCTTTCGGACGCAGTAAAAACAGGAAGAGAATCAAGCTCTTAAATTATGCACACTCCGCCGCCGGATTATAATAAAGAAAATTGCTGGGCCATCCGTCATAGGGAGAGCAGCCGCGACTTTGATATTTTCTATGTCTACCCCACTTTTTACGGCGGGCCCGCCGCCGCGCTTATGGATGTTTATGCAATACCGCCCGCCCTTGCGCCGAATATAAAAAATAATGTCCTTAAAAACTGCGGGATTTTTGACGGCGGCGGCAATATTTACGCGCCTTTCTACAGGCAGGCTTCTTTCGCCTCGCTCCGGCTGCCGGAGGCGCAGAAACAGGAAATATTAAAAATCTCGCTCGCCGATATAATTGCTGCTTTTGATCATTATCTCGCCGTCAGCGGCGGCCGTCCTTTTGTGCTGGCTGGGCACAGCCAGGGCTCGCGCTTGCTGCGGGAGCTTATGAAAGCCAAATTCAATAACGCCGCGCTTAGCGCCCGCCTGATAGCCGCTTACCTTCTCGGCGCGGAGCTTACCAAAAGCGACCTAAAAACCTGCCCGTGGCTCAAACTTGCGGCCGGCGCGGATGATTTCGGTATTATCATCACATATAATACGCAGTCGTCCGGAGTTAAACATTCGCCGATATACGAACGGGGCAACTCAGTCTGCGTTAACCCGCTGAACTGGGGCGCATGCGCCGCCGACAGAAGCTTAAACCAAGGCGCATTATTTTTTGGCGGGGACGGCGTACCGACCGCAGAAGTCAAAAATTTTACGGGCGCATATATTGAAGCGCGCAGCGGCGCGCTGATTGCGCCCGACGCTGATGTGGAAAAATATTCATCGCCGCTGTTCCCGAGAGGCGTGTATCATTTATTTGATTATGAGTTTTTTTACCGCAATCTGCAAAGCAATTTTAAGGAGCGGCTTAAGGCTTTTCTAAACGCGAAATAACGACAAAAAGAATAAATTTTGCTATAATATTTATAAGCCTGCGGATAATACGTTGCAATAAGGGTGTTGCAAAAGGCGGGCTTAATTGATAAAATAATCCTATAGATAGAGCAGTTATAAAGATTTCCAAAAAGCTTTAGGCATCTCTTGCCCGCATGCGGACAAGGGCAGTGTCTTTGGTCGTCTTTTTTCCGTTTAAAAGTTAATTTTATGACGGGATTTGAGACGTAAAAAGTTGGGAAGCGAAAAAGTAGTAAAACGAAGCAAAACTAAAGTATGAACTTAACAAAAGAACAGAAAAAAGAAAGGTCGCAGAGTTTAGCTAAAGAAATAAAGCAGTCTGCCGGAATCTTCTTTACCGCATACCAGGGTTTAAAATTTCAGGATATTGCAGGGCTCAGGGAGAAACTTGCCCCGGCCAAATGCAAATTAAGAGTTGAAAGGAACTCCATCCTTGAATTTGCACTTAAAGAAGCGGGCGTGGAAGGCGTTGACGGGGCGCTTTTAAAAGGGCCCACGGCAATAGCCATCTTAAAAGAAGACGGCGACGTTGCCCTGTCAGCCAAAAGTCTGGCGGAGTTTAGCAAAACTAACGAGGCCTTTAAGATAAGAGCCGGCTTTACTGACGGCACCTGGTACAGCGAGCCACAGGTTAAAATTCTTGCCGCCCTCGGCAGCAGGGAAGATAACCTTTCTAAACTCGCCGGCGCGCTTTACAGCGTCGTCGCACAGAGTGCCCAGGTACTGCAGGCCCCTATCAGGGATTTTGCATACGTGCTTAAAGCTGTTGAAAACAGCAAAAAGTAAGCTGCAAAATCAAACCCGCCGAAGAGCGGTAGTAGCCCCTTAAGGGATAAATGCACGGGTTTAAGCAGGGCTTAAACAGAAGGCAGCTACTCAAAGAAAAAGGAATAAAACACAATGGCAAAAATAGCAAAAGAAGAACTTCTCACCGCTATATCAGAGATGACGGTGCTTGAGCTTTCTGAGTTTGTAAAAGCAGTTGAAGAAAAATTCAGCGTTAAGGCGGCAGCCCCCGCAGTCGCTGTAGCCGCAGCCCCCGCTGCCGGCGCAGCAGCCGCAGCCGAGGAGAAGACTGATTTTAACGTCGTCCTCACCGCGATTGCCGCAGATAAGAAAATCAGCGTAATCAAAGTTGTCCGCGAAATCACGGGACTGGGCCTCAAAGAAGCCAAAGATCTTGTTGACGGCGCCCCCAAAACCGTGAAGGAAAACGTCGCCAAAGCCGAAGCCGAGGAAATGAAAAAGAAAATCACCGAAGCCGGCGGCACCGTTGAGCTCAAATAAATTATAAATTACTAAGCCCGTCCCCCGCCCGTCGGGCGGGGGAGCGGGCGTCGCGTTAAAGCATAAAAAAGGGTACTAAAGGATATAAAAACTTGCCTCTGCCCCGTATTATTTCGGCGCGCAGGCATGGTAAAAGTTTCATGCAAATTGGCCGTCATCGCGAGGCGGCGTTTCAAAAGCCTTCTCGCAATGACGGTAAAAATATAATAAAAGAAGCGCAGGAAAGAAAAATGAAACAGTTAAATTTTGGCAAAATCAAAACCAAACAGCCGCTCCCCGATTTGTTGGAGATGCAGAGGCAGTCTTTCACTGATTTTTTACAACTGGATACCGAGCCCTCAAAAAGGGAATTGAAAGGCCTCCAGGCCGCGTTTGAGGACGTATTCCCAATAGAAGCGCCCGACGGCAGTATGAAGCTGGACTTTGTTAAATACGATCTTTCCGCACCCAAATATGCAACGCCTGCGGAGGCCGCCGTCAAAGACGGCACTTACAGCGCGCCTTTAAAGGCGTGGCTGCGGCTTTATATCAAACAGAAAAACGGCGCGCTCAAAGAAGTCAAAGAGGAAGACATTTCCCTGTGCGAGCTGCCGCTTATGACCGACGCGGGGTGTTTTGTCTTCAATGGCGCGGAGCGCGTGGTGGTGAGCCAGCTGCACCGCTCCCCCGGCATTATTTTTGAAGAAGACGAGGAAAAAAAGCAATCCACGCTGGGCAAAAAACTTTATGTGGCGCGCATTATCCCCTACCGCGGCGCGTGGGTTGAATTTCAGTTTGACTTGGCCAATGTCCTCTGGGTGCGCATAGACCGGAAGAAAAAGGTGCTTGCCACCACTTTTCTGCGCGCGTGCGGGCTGGAAACCAATGCCGAAATGCTGCAGACTTTCTATAAGACGGAAGAGATTGATGTTAAAGTAAGCGATATTGACAATCTCGTCGGTCGCTACGCAGCTGAAGATATCGTTGACCCCGCCACGGGCGAAGTCCTGTGGAATCTGGACGAAAAAGCTGCAGTGCCGCTTGACGACAAAACTTTCAAAGTACTGTTTGAGAAGAAGATTAAGAAAATTAAAGTCCTCTCAGGCAATCCCAGGCAGGATAACCCGGGCATACTCGCCACGCTTGAAGCCAAAAGAGACGAGGCTCATACCGCCAAAGAAGCGCAGTTTGAAATTTATAAACGCCTGCGCGGACAGGATTTCATCGTCAAAGAACAGGCTGAGCAGTTTTTGGAAAGCCTTATATTCGACAATATTAAGCGTTATGATTTAAGTTATGTGGGCCGCTATAAAATCAACAAAAAATTCGCCGAATTTTTTGAGGCATTATGCAAAGAAAAATTCCACAAATTCAATAAGCCGGCTGATAAACGCCGCACGCTCGCGCCGGAAGATATTATCGTTACCATACAGTATCTGCTTGCCCTTAACGCCGGTGAAGAATATATAGCCGAGCGCTACGGCGCGTCGTCCGAATTTAAGCTGGACGACATTGACCACTTGGGCAACCGCCGCGTGCGCGGCATAGGCGAGCTGCTGGAAAACCAAATACGCGTGGGGTTGAGCCAGATGGCCAAAACCGCGCGGGATAGAATGAATAAAGAAACCTCGTCCCAGAAGCCCACGCCGCGCGCTTTGGTAAACGCGCAGCCTGTGGCTGCTATTATACGCAAGTTCTTCGGCACGTCGCAGCTTTCGCAGTTTATGGACCAGATTAACCCGCTGTCAGAACTTACGCATAAACGCAGGCTTTCGGCTTTGGGCCCCGGCGGGCTCAACCGCAAACGCGCCGGTTTTGAAGTGCGCGATGTGCACCACACGCATTACGGCCGCCTGTGCCCTATTGAAACGCCCGAAGGTCCGAACATCGGCTTAATTACTTCCTTGGCGTGTTATTCGCGCGTGAACCGTTACGGCTTGCTGGAGTCGCCTTTCCGCAAAGTCGCCGGCAATAAACTTACCGATAAAATTGAATATTTAACCGCCGATATAGAAGACGATTATGTGGTGGCGCAATCCAACACGCCTGTGACTGCTGACGGCAAATTCGCGACGGAGCAGATTTCCTGCCGCCTGCGCTCGGATTATCCGATAGTCGCTCCGAGCGAAGTTGATTATATGGACATTAGTCCGCTGCAGGTAATAAGCGTATCGGCCGCTTTGATACCTTTTCTTGAACATGACGACGCCAACCGCGCCCTCATGGGCTGCAACATGCAGCGTCAGGCAGTGCCTCTGTTGCTTACGGAAGCACCGCTTGTCGGCACCGGCATAGAAGCCTCCGTGGCTAAGGACTCCGGTTCTTCAATGGTTGCAAAACAGGCGGGAAAAGTTATTTTTGCCTCGGCTGATATTATCGCCATAGAGCCGGAAAAAGGCGGCAAAGCCGATATTTACGAGCTTACCAAATATAAACGTTCCAATCAGGATACCTGTATCAACCACAAACCGCTTGTCAAAGCGGGCGACAGCGTCAAAGCCGGCCAGGTGCTGGTTGATGGTCCGGCGATGGACGACGGCATACTTGCTCTCGGCCGCAACCTGCTTGTGGGTTTCATGAGCTGGGAAGGTTATAACTACGAAGACGCGATTTTAATCTCCAGCCGTTTGGTGAAGGAAGATATTTTGACCTCCGTGCATTTGCATGAATTTTCTACCGACGCGCGCAATACCAAACTCGGCGCTGAGGAAATTACAAGGGATATCCCCAATATCGGCACCGAAGCGCTTTCGCACTTGGACGATGACGGCATAATAATCCCGTCAACGGTTGTGGGGCCCGGCGATATTCTGGTGGGCAAAGTCACCCCCAAGGGCGAGCAGCAGCTTACGCCCGAAGAAAGGCTTTTAAAAGTAATCTTCGGCAAGAAGGCCGACGATGTCGTGGACGCCTCGCTGCGCGTGCCGCCCGGCACTGCGGGCAAAGTTATCGGCACAAGGGTTTTCGTCCGCAAGGAAAAGCTGACGAAAATTGAAGAAAAGACTAAACTTAAAGCCCTTGAAGCCGAGAAGGAAAATAACCTCGCCACGCTGCGCGAACAGAAAAAGCGCGCGCTTGAGCACCTTAAAGAAACAATCAAAAAAGCAGGCGATTTGAAGAAAGAAGAAGAAGCAATAAACAATCTTTATAAGCTGATGGAAAAGCGTCTCCTTGAAAACTGCGAGAGGGAAAAGACTTTTTCCTCCCAGGGCGACGAGCTCGCTGTTACGGTCAATAAATCCGTAAAAGTTTTCATAGCCTCCAAACGCAAAGTGCAGGTGGGGGACAAACTCTCCGGCCGCCACGGGAATAAAGGCGTTGTCGCCAGAATCCTGCCGGAGGAGGATATGCCTTTCCTGCCGGACGGCACCCCGCTTGACGTGGTGCTTTCCCCGCTGGGCATACCTTCTCGTATGAACGTGGGCCAGCTTTTTGAAACCATGCTGGGCTGGGCCGCGCACCATCTCAATATACACACGGCCACGCCGGTCTTTGACGGCCCCACGGAAGAAGAAGTCAAGCAGCAGGTGGAGAAGGCCAAAGACGCTTTGCGTAAAAAAGGCGTGCCTGAAAAATATCTGCCCGACGACTACTGCCGCATCACGCTTTACGACGGCCGCACGGGCGAGCCCTTTGCCGAAAAGGTCACCATCGGCTACATGTATATCATGAAGCTGATACACTTGGTGGAAGATAAAGTCCACTCCCGCTCCACGGGGCCTTACAGCTTAATCACAAGGCAGCCGCTGGGCGGCAAGGCGCAGTTCGGCGGGCAGAGGTTCGGCGAGATGGAAGTCTGGGCCATAGAGGGCTACGGAGCCACCTATACCCTGCAGGAATTTTTGACGGTTAAATCCGACGACTTTGTCGGCAGGACAAAAATGTACGAATCCATCGTCAAGGGCGAACTGCCCACGCAGCCCGGCGTGCCGGAATCCTTTAAAGTTCTGGTGAAGGAATTGCAGGCCTTAGGCGTAAGCGTTGAGCTGCTTAAAGAACGCAAAGACGCCGTTGAGGTTATTGCAACCTCCGATAAACCGCAAGCCGCGCCGACTAAATAGTGGAGAGATAAAATGTTCGATTCAACCAATACAGGTAAAAAGACAAAGAAATTAGGCGAACTCAACTTTTTTGATTTTGACGCTATGAAATTAGGCATAGCCAGCCCGGAGCAGATAATATCCTGGTCAAGCGGCGAGGTTAAAAAACCCGAAACAATAAATTACCGTACGCTTAAACCGGAAAGGGACGGCCTGTTCTGCGAGCGTATCTTCGGGCCTACCAAAGACTATGAATGCTCCTGCGGCAAATACCGCTGGATAAAATTCAAGGGCATGATCTGCGACCGTTGCGGGGTGGAGATTACGGAATCCAAAGTCCGCCGCGAGCGCATGGGGCATATAGAGCTCGCCGTACCGGTGGCGCATGTGTGGTTTTTGCGCAAGACGCCGTCGCGCATAGGCATACTGCTTGACATGAGGACCACCGATCTTGAGCGCATAGTATACTACGCGAGCTATGTGGTGCTGGAAGACGCCGTAGATTCCATTACCGGCCGCACCGATTTTAAGAAGGGAGACCTTATGAGCGACGCTCAGGTGCGCGAAGCAAAAAAGAAGCACGGCAGCCACCTCAAAGTCGGCATAGGCGCGCCGGCCATAAAGGAACTGCTTTCCGGCATAAATTTTGAAAAGGAAATACCGGAGCTTCACGCGCAGCTCAAAGATACTCAGAGCGAACTTGAAAGGACTAAACTTATCCGCCGCATTAAAACTATGGAAGAGTTTAAAGAATCCGGCAACAGGCCGGAGTGGATGGTAATGTCCGAGCTGCCGGTTATCCCGCCGGATTTGAGACCGCTTGTGCCGCTTGACGGCGGCCGTTTTGCCGCGTCCGATTTAAATGACCTTTACAGGCGTATTATCAACCGCAATAACCGACTTAAACATATTGAATCGCTGCGCGCGCCCGAAGTAATGATTTACAATGAAAAGCGCCTGCTGCAGGAAGCCGTTGACGCGCTTATAGAAAACGGCGCGCGCGGCAAGTTTTTCATCGGCGCTGGCGGCAGACCGCTTAAATCCCTTTCCGACGTAATTAAGGGTAAACACGGCCGTTTCCGCCAGAATTTGCTGGGCAAGCGCGTAGACTATTCGGGCCGCTCGGTTATAGTTGTCGGGCCGAATCTTAAGCTGCACCAGTGCGGCCTGCCCAAACTGATGGCTTTGGAGCTTTTTAAACCTTTCATCATCGGCGAGCTCATGAAAAAAGAAGGGATAACTTTAAAAGCCGCCAAAAAGATGCTGGAGCGCGTACGCCCCGAAATCTGGGATATTCTTGAAAAGGTTACAAAAAACCACCCCGTCCTGCTGAACCGCGCGCCCACGCTGCACAGGCTGGGCATACAGGCTTTTGAGCCCGTGCTTATTGAGGGTAAAGCAATACAACTGCACCCTCTAACCTGCGCCGCTTTCAACGCTGATTTTGACGGCGACCAAATGGCCGTGCATGTGCCCCTGACGCTTGAAGCGCAGATAGAGGCGCGCACGCTCATGATGGCGACCAACAATATTTTATCGCCCGCTTCGGGCAGGCCTATTGCCGCGCCATCGCACGATATGGTTTTGGGCATAAATTTCCTTACTAAAATCAAAGACGGCGATTTGGGAGAAGGCTCCGTTTTTGCCAACGAGGAAGACGCTCTGATCGCTCTGGAATACGGCAAAGTCTCGCTGCACGCGAAGATTAAAGTCGCTTCCATTACCGGCGCGGCCGACGAGGGCAAAAAAGCCTCCGCGTGGAAGAAATTTACGTCCGTCGGGCGCATTATTTTCAACAAAATCCTGCCCGAAGGCTGGAAGTACGAAAACCGCGACATCGGCAAGAAGGAACTTGCCTCAATAGTCAGCGAATGTTATAAAAACCCGAAATACGGCCGCTATGAAACCGTGCAGTTATTGGACAGGATTATGGAAACCGGCTATAAATATGCCACCAAATCCGGGCTGTCAATATCAATAGCGGATATGATTGTGCCACAGGCCAAGGAAAAGCGGGTTGCGGAAGCCAAAAAGCAGGTCAAAACCATACAGAAACAGGCCGAGCAGGGCATAATAACCGAAGGCGAACGCTACAACAAAGTTATAGACATCTGGACGAAAGTTACGGATGAAGTCGCGGAAGAGCTTTTTAAAGAGATGGGCTCAGTGGAAAATAAACCGGTAAAAGAGGGCGAGCAGAAATTTAACTCCGTCTTTCTTATGGCGAATTCCGGCGCGCGCGGCAGCAGGCAGCAGGTGCGCCAGCTGGCCGGCATGCGCGGCCTTATGGCCAAGCCGCAAAAGAAACTTACCGGCGGCGCGGGCGAAATTATTGAAAGCCCCATTACAGCCAATTTCCGCGAGGGTCTTTCGGTGCTGGAATATTTCATTTCCACGCACGGCGGCCGCAAAGGTCTTTCCGATACTGCTTTGAAAACGGCCGACGCGGGTTATCTTACCCGCCGTCTCGTTGACGTGGGCCATAATTTGGTAGTGACGGATGACGACTGCCGTACAACCGACGGCGTTTTGCTCAAATCCTTAATGTCAGGCGAAGAAATTATTGAACCGCTTGAGGAGCGCATTCTGGGCCGCTGCGCGTTGGAAGACGTGATTGTAAAAACCGCCGGAAAAGAAGAAATTATTATTAAAAAAGATGATATTATTAATCCCGCGCAGGCGGCGCTCGTAAAGAAGCACGGAGTCGAGAAAATGAGGGTGCGTTCGGTGCTTACCTGCGCCGCTCCTTACGGCATTTGCGCCAAATGCTACGGCATAAGCCTTGCCACAGGCAATATGGCGCGCAAAGGCGACACCGTGGGCATTATAGCCGCGCAGTCAATCGGCGAGCCGGGCACGCAGCTTACGCTGCGCACGTTCCACATCGGCGGCGCGGCTTCGCGCGTGCTGAGCCGCAGCCAGGCGGTGGCGGAAATCGCGGGCAAAGCAAAATTTAAAGACATTAAAATCATTACCGACAGGTTTGACAATAAAGTCTGCATATCGCGCAACGGCTCAATTTTTATTGAGGCTGAAAACGGCGCAATCAAAGAATACAAAATACAATACGGAGCGCGCATTAATATAAGCGATAAAAGCGCCGTCGCAAAGGATACCGTCATGGCGGAGTGGGATCCGCACTCGCTGCCCGTCATAGCCGAAATCAACGGCAGCATAAAACTCATAGACGTGCAGGAAGGTATTACGTTGCAGGAAGAGCGTAATAAAGTCACTGGTATCATAGAGCGTAAAATAACGGCAAGCAAAGTGGGCCGCAAGAACCCGCGCGTGTTAATAGAAGGCAAGGCGGGTAAGTTCACTTATCCGTTGCCGATAGACACTATTTTGCTGGTGGAGTCTAATGACGAAGTCCAGGCCGGCGACATCCTGGCCAAAATCGCCAAAGAAACCGGCGGCACCAAGGACATCACGGGCGGCCTGCCGCGCATAGCCGAGCTTTTTGAAGCCCGCCGCCCTAAGAACCCCGCCATCATCGCAGAATTTGAAGGTGTGATTAGGCTGGAAACATCTCCCAAAGGGCTAATAGAGGTAGTCCTGCGGAACGATGAAATTAGTAAGGAAGAGCATTACAGCATACCCCAGGGTAAACATTTGGTTGTTTACGAGGGAGACAAAGTGGCTGTGGGCGAAGCCTTAACCGACGGCGCCATAGATCCGCATGACGTGCTGCGCGTGAAGGGTATCAAAGAAGTGCAGGAGTTCTTGCTCAACGCTATTCAGGAAGTGTACCGCTTACAGGGCGTCACAATCAATGACAAACATATAGAGGTCATTGTCCGCCAGATGCTGGGCAATGTGCGCGTTCAGGACGCGGGGGACACCTCCTTCTTAAAAGGCGAAATCGTGAATAAATCCGTGTTTGACAGGGAAAACAAGAAAACCGCCGCCAAAAGCAAAAAGCCCGCCCAGGCAGAAACGATACTTCTGGGCATAAGCAAGGCCTCCTTGGCGTCGGAATCTTTTATATCTGCGGCCAGTTTCCAAGAGACGACAAAAGTTCTCACCGATGCCGCCATAAAAGGCCAGGTGGACAGGCTTGAAGGCCTTAAAGAGAACGTGATAGTAGGCCACCTGATACCCGCGGGCACAGGTATTTCAGCGAAAGAAATTACGGAAGAATTTGAAGAGAAAAGCAAAAAAGTAACAGGAGAAGAAAAATAAATGCCGACAGTAAACCAATTAATTAAATACGGCAGGCAGAAGACGGAGTACAGGACAAAGTCCCCAGCTCTGGTATCATGCCCACAGAGAAGGGGTGTTTGCACGCGCGTATATACGACAACCCCCAAAAAGCCAAACTCGGCTTTGAGGAAGGTTGCCCGCGTTAAGCTGACCTCCAAAATGGAAGTTACCGCTTATATCCCGGGGGTAGGCCATAATCTGCAGGAGCACAGCATCGTGCTTGTGCGCGGCGGCCGCGTTAAAGACTTGCCGGGCGTAAGATACCATATCGTCCGCGGCGCACTTGACGCCAGCGGTGTGGAAAACAGAAAGCAGGGCCGCTCGCTCTACGGCGTGAAGCGCCCCAAAGCAGGTAAATAAGGAGACAAGCTTAATATGCCAAGAAAAGGTTTAAGGCCCAGAGACCGCCGCCCCCTGCCCCCGGCGGATTATAAGTACGATTCGGTGCTTATGGCCAGGTTCATCAATAAGATAAATTTTGAGGGCAAACGCTCCACCGCGGAGAAAATAGTTTTTGAAGCGATGGATATTATCAAAGAGAAAACCAAAGCCGACCCGCTTGAGGTTTTCACAAAATGCATAGAAAACGTACGCCCGCTGCTGGAAGTTAAAGCCCGCCGCGTCGGCGGTGCTACCTATCAGGTGCCCGTGGAAGTCAAACCGGTGCGCAGCACTTCCGTCGCAATGCGTTGGCTGCTTAACGCGGCGCAGAGCCGCAAAGGCCGCCCAATGTCCGAAAAGCTGGCGGAAGAAATACTTTTGGGCTCAAAAAAAGAAGGCACCGCTTTCAAAAAGCGGGAAGACACCCATAAAATGGCCGAGGCCAACCGCGCTTTCGCCCATTTCAAGTGGTAGGTGCGATTTATGGCAGAGCCGAAAGTATATCCTTTAGACAAGATCAGAAACATCGGTATTATCGCGCATATTGACGCCGGCAAAACCACCACGACGGAGCGCATTCTTTATTACACCGGCCGCACGCATAAAATCGGCGAGGTGCATGACGGCGCCACCACCACTGACTGGATGGAGCAGGAAAGAGAACGCGGCATAACCATCACTTCCGCCGCGGTTTACTGCATGTGGAAGGATTGCCAGTTCAATATCATTGATACCCCCGGACACGTAGATTTTACGGCCGAGGTGGAACGTTCTTTGCGCGTGCTGGACGGCGCCGTGTGTTGCTTTGACGGCGTGCAGGGCGTTGAACCGCAGTCCGAAACCGTCTGGCGCCAGGCAGACAAATACCACGTCCCGCGTATCGCATACATCAATAAATTAGACAGAACCGGTGCGAATTTTGAAAAGTCCGCCAAATCTATCATTGAGAAACTAGGCGGGAACGCCTGCCCTATACAACTTCCCGTGGGTGAGGAAGACCAGTTTAAAGGCATTGTAGACCTCGTAAGAATGAAAGCCGTAATATGGGAAGGCGACGAAATGGGCGCGAAGTTCCACGATGAAGAAATTCCCGAGGATATGAAAGACGCGGCGGAAAAAGCGCGCTCTCACATGATTGAAAAGCTGTCTGATTTTGACGATTCCATTATGGAGCGCTATCTCGGCGGCGAAACTAACTTTAGCGAGCAGGAAGTCAAAAAAGCAATCAGGCGCGGCACTTTGACGGGCAAATTTTTCCCCGTTATTTGTGGCTCGTCTTACAAAAACAAAGGCGTGCAGCCTTTGCTTGACTGCGTTTGCGATTATCTGCCTTCTCCTTTGGACATACCCGGCATCGTCGGCGTAAATCCCGATACCGGCGAGCAGGAAACCAGAAAACATTCAGAAAACGACCCGTTTTGCGCTTTGCTCTTCAAAATACAAACGGACCCTTATGTCGGCAAATTGTCGTTTTTCAGGATTTATTCCGGCAAACTGAACGCGGGCGACACTGTTTTGTTCCCGTCCAAAAATTCTCAGGAAAGGGTTGGGCGCATTATGCGCATGCACGCCGATAAGAGAGAAGAAGTCAAAGCCCTCCGCTCGGGCGATATCGCGGCGACGGTGGCTTTGAAAAACGCGGCCGTAGGGCAGACTTTCTGCGCTCCCGATAATCCGATAGTTTTGGAAAGCATCACTTTCCCCGAGCCGGTTATCTCTATCGCCGTGGAGCCCAAATCCAAAGAAGACTCCGAAAAAATGGGCAATGCTTTGGGCCGCCTTGCCGAAGAAGACCAGACTTTTCGCGTGCGCACAGATGAGGAAACCGGACAGACAATCATCTCCGGCATGGGCGAGCTTCACTTGGACATCATTGTTGACCGCATGAAACGCGAGTTTAACGTACAGGCCAATGTCGGCAACCCGCAGGTTGCCTACAGGGAAACCATACGCAAAGTGGTTGAGCAGGAAAGCAAATTTATCCGCCAGTCTGGCGGTAAGGGCCAGTACGGACACGTTTTCCTGAGGCTTGAGCCTAACGAAGCCGGAAAAGGGTTTGAATTCCTTAACGAAATCACACAGGGCCGCATACCGAGGGAGTTTATTCCCGCCGTTGAAAAGGGCGTTAAAGAAGCCCTTGATTCCGGCGCTTTGGCCGGCTACCCGCTGGTGGATTTGAAAGTAGCCGTTTACGACGGTTCCTTCCACGAGGTTGACTCCTCGGAAATGGCTTTTAAAATCGCGGCTTCCATCGGTTTGAAGGAAGGCGCAAAAAAAGCCAACCCCGTGCTGCTTGAACCTATAATGAAGGTGGAAGTCGTAACCCCCGAAGCCAATATGGGCGACATTATGGGCGATTTAAGTTCCCGCCGCGCCAAAATCGGCGAGATGGGCGAAAGGGGCAATGCGCGTTTTATTAAGGCGCAGGTGCCGCTTTCGGAAATGTTCGGCTACGCGACGACCGTGCGTTCTCTCTCTCAGGGCAGGGCTTCCTTTACCATGGAACCCAGCCACTACGAGGAAGTGCCGGCCAATGTCGCCAAAGCGGTGATTGAAAAGAGAGCCGCCCAGCCGGCAGCAAGGTAAAAGTTTAACCTTATTGCTATGCTCTCCCCTTACTGGAGAGTGCAAAGCGAAGGGTATCTAAAAAGGTTAGGAGGAAGAAAATGTCGAAGGAAAAATTTAGCAGGAACAAGCCGCATGTGAATGTAGGGA